>CALXKE010000007.1 GCA_944388805.1 uncultured Clostridia bacterium
TCTTTTACACAAGAAGAACAAAATAATAAATTAAAAGAACAATTAAAAAATGAAGAAATTGGAACAAAAACAGTAACAACAACGATACAATTAGTTAAACAAGATAGAGAATGGAAAGTACAACCTGATGAGAGTTTAGTAAATGCATTGTTACCAGGATTACAAGAAGCTATTGACTCTTTAAATTCAATCATAAATGGATAGTATCTAAAATACTATAGAGGAGATGCACCTATAAATATTAAAATGATATTTAATATTTTAGGTGCATTTTACTTTTATATTATTTTTTAGTAAGTGTTTTTTTATGATATCGATATAAATTGCAAATTTCACAATTCAAACAGATAGATACACGATTTTCAAAAATTAATTGTAATGTATTAATGAATTCATCAATTTGATTATCAATTAAATGAATATAGATTTTTTTGGGAAGTAAATTCAAAAGTGAATTTAAAGTATAATCATTTGATGAAAAAGATATATCACTTAAATATTTTGCATTAAAGACTTCTTCTGAATTTAAAATTAAATTTTTATTTTTATCTAACAAAATAGATTCAGAAGAGGTATAAATTAAATGTACAATATCAGAATTATTCTTTTGTGAATTGATATATAATTTTAGCAAGGAAATAAATTCCATATATTCTTTTTCAATAATATAGTTATTCACACTTTCAGCGACAATGTCATCTAAAATAGAAGTGTAGGCTTGTAATCTAAAATTTATAAAACCATCTAATATTAAAACTGTATTATCGGAAATAAAAGAATACAGAGAATTATAAATAGCATCAAATTTCTTATCAAACCATGTATAATATTCATCAGATAAGATATTATAGCAATTTTTTAGTATTTTATTTCTTTCAAGTACATCAAAATAAAAATAATTTTTGTCGATGATTCTTTTCATAAGCATATCTTCAAATTCATCAATTATCATAAAACTTAAAAGGTTACTAATTTTTGAAAAAAAATAAGGGTAATCATTGTTAGAAAGATAATGTATGATGATATTTTTGTAATTTTTAAATTTGTTTTCAGAAAAGCATATGTGTTCTATTTCAGAATATTTTAATTCATTTAGTAGATAGTCTAGTATTTTAGAATTATTTGTTTTTATACATAAAGATTTCATATACAAAAATACCCCTTTCTTATTATACTAGTATCTACCAAATTAAAAAAACTTATACATTATTATATGATAAGAAAAGAAATAGGTGAAAAGGGATTTTGGGGACGGACTCATTTTTCCCTTTTTTGGTCGATAGGCTTAAAAAATATAGAATATAAAACCATTACACAATTTTGTATAAGCTAAATTTTCATAGAAATTCTAGAATAAAACTGTGATTTTCTTTCATTGTTGCTTTATATAAAAAGCAAAATGCAATAAAATCACAGTTTTATTAATAATTTCTAAATTCAAATTTAGATACACAAAATCGTTTCATTTTTTTATATTCTATATTTTTTTATGCTTTATTTTCTAAAAAGGGAAAAATGAGTCCGTCCCCAAAATCCCTTTTAATAATAAATCATATAATCAATGTCTGGAAAGACACAATCTTTTTTAGAGATATCTTTTAAGAAATCCTCATCAATTTTGTTTTCTTTTATTTGATAATATAATTTTGTAAATCGACCAATATGATCTTTGATTCTTTTTTTCGCATAATCAACCATTGTACCATTTGTGATGATAAATAGCCAATCACTACTTTGTGCTAATAATAATTCTCTAGCACATTGATTTAAAGCTTTTTTCTTTAAGCCCTTTTCATTTGGATATAAATGAGCCAATTCACACATTCTATCACCAGCAACATGAAGATGTCTATGTACATAGTCATTTGTTGGATTTAACCATACTTCACTATATCCATTAGCACCCCAACTAGAACGACAAGGTGAAGCCACTTGCATATTTGGGTATTTATCAATATATTCAGATGGTGTAATTAATTCAAAATTACAATCATCATAATAGATTTTCTTAAATAAAATATATAACCAGTAAGGTCCTTCATACCACCAATGACCATATAATTCAGCATCATAAGGGCATAATATAATTGGTGGATTTTCTGTATATTGGGCAAGATTTTCAATTTGAGCATTTCTACAATCAAAGAAGTGACCTGCTTGTTTTTCTGCTGAATCCTTTGCCCATTGAAGATTATAATAATCTTTAAATTCTGTCTTTCCTGTGATTCTGTAATATTTGATACCTGTATGGACTCTTACACCATTATGAGCGATATATGGTTTGATATAATCATAATCAGCATCATAACCAATATCACGGTAGAATTCCCTGTAATTAAAATCACCAGGATATCCATTAATAGAACTCCATACTTGTCTTGAAGATTCAATATCCCTACCAAATGCGATAACACCTTGAGGAGAAACAATAGGAGCAAAAGTTCCATATAAAGGTGTAGGGTCTGCATATAGAATTCCATGTGTTTCAGTGATAATATAATCAATTCCAAATTCTTTTAAATATTTATCAGCTTCAGGTACATAACCACATTCAGGAAGCCAAATACCACGAGGTTTTCTTCCAAAATATCTTTCATATGTTTGTACACCAACAGCAATTTGGGCTTTTACTGTTTTTTCATTAACATATAGTATTGGGAAATATCCATGTGTAGCTCCACAAGTGATAATTTCTAATACACCAATATCTTGAAAATGTTTAAAACCTTGTATTAAATTGCATTTATATACATCTTTAAATAAATGTAAATCATTTGAATATCTATCATAATAGTAATGAGCCAATTGGTTTAATCGTTCATCACCAGCAGTTCTTTTGATTTCTTTTCCAGCTAATTCAATCATTTGTTTTAAATAACGAATATATTTTCTTTGTAATAATTTGTTATCTAACATAGAAAGTAGGGGAGGTGTCATCGACATGGTAATTCTAAAATTAACACCTTCGTCTACTAATTTTTGAAAATTTGTTAATAATGGTATATAGGTTTCAGATATTGCTTCATATAACCAAGATTCTTCTAAATAGTCATCACTTTCAGGGTGATGAATAAATGGAAGATGTGCATGAAGAACGAAACTAACATATCCTTTTTTCTCTTGCATTTCAATTCTCCTTTTACTGTTACTAAAATTTATTTAAACAAATCTTGATTCAAGAGAACTTTTTCTATACATTTTTACGAATTGTCTTATTCAGTTCTTGAAGAATCGTAAAGATTTGTGGACACAAAAAAGTACTTTGTTTGGTGCCATATGTTTTCTAATTTTATATCTATTTTTATAGAAAATTGCATTTTATATAAGTTAAAAAATGAATGAGGCACTTTTGAATGCAACCTCAAGTGCCTCAAGATTATTTAAATTTTGAAGAAAGACTTCCTGATGATGGATTGCCACCAGAAGAAGGATTAGATAAATCGTAAATTTCTTCAATATTTTCATTTTGATAAATTGCTTTATAAATATCATATATATTATATATTTTTCCCATATTTCTAATAAAAGAAATATTTGCTGAAATTGGCTTTTCGATTTGGACACCTGTTTTTACATTTCTAAAATAAACCATTTTTTGTTCTTTATTAAATAAAATATGGTCGTTTGGTGATTCGATTTCATTTGAGGTAGATATATAAATATAATCTGTATTAATTTTTGGATTTTCTTTGATAGGACGTCTACCTAATTCTATTTTATAATCACATTTGGCATCATTTACATGAAGATACCAACTATTTGCAAAATCATTAATATCAATTTCAAAACTATAATTCATTGTTGTATTGTGAATAATTAAAACTGGTTTGGTTGTTTCAAAAAAGTCTTCACCATATTGTGCTTTATAATTTTCTCTATCTTTATCAGAGATATCCCAATAGATAAATAAATTGGTAGGAGTTTGTGCCAATAATTTTACAACGGTTTGATTATATCGATATGGTAAATCATAATATTCTACTATATCTACTTTTGGTTTTTTAGTTAATGTACCTTTTCTTTTAGATGTAGTTGCCTTTTTTGTCGTAGATTTTTTAGATACTATTTTTTTAGTTGTTGATTTTGTAGATGGTTTCTTTTTAGTAGTTGTAGCTTTTTTTGTTGCAGTTGTTTTTTTGTTGGCAACAGTTTTAGAAGTAGCAGAAGTCTTTTTTGCTACACTTTTTGTGGTAGAAGATTTTTTTGAATCTGTTTTTGCATTAACATCCTTTTTTGCAGATGTTGTTTTAGCAACAGATTGTGTTGCTTTTTTAGCAGGGCCTTTTTTTGTAGTAGTAGTTTTTTTTGTTGATATAACTGTATTTTTTTCTTCATTTGTTTCTTTGTTTTTCCTTGGCATTCTATATCCTCCTATGTAAATCTCTTTTATTACTTTTATATATTATACTAAATAAAAAATAAATTCAAGTGGATAATATAATTTTTTAAATTTATTTTAAAATAACATTTTTTTTAAAATTTAATAAAGAAAAATCAAAGCATAAAAAAGTGTTAAACCAAATGATATAAGAATAAAAAATTTGAAAAAATAAAAGAATTTTTATATAATATCAGTATATTAATAGGAGGTATGAAAATATGACGAAAGAAAACAATATAAGAGTTGCAGGAATTGTGCCAATGAATAATGGATTTGTATTAATGCATAGAAAACATGTAGTGAGAAACAAAGATTATCAAGAATATTATACTTTTCCAGGAGGTCACTTAGAAGAAGGAGAAACACTTCAAGAAGGTGTGATAAGAGAAATTAAAGAAGAATTTGGTATTCATGTAAAAGTCGTAAAATCGTTGTATGAATTAGAAAACGATAAATTACATATGAAAGAATATTTCTTTTTATGTAAGTACGTAGATGGAGAATTTGGAACAGGAGATGGAGAAGAATTTTCAGGTAACCCAGAATATAAAGATTCTGGAGAATATATTCCAGAAATTGTCGAACGAGAAAATATATTTGATTTAGTTTTATTACCATTAGAAATAAAAGAAAAATTTGTACAAGATTTGAAAGAAGGAAAATTATAAAAAAATCAAAAATTTGTTTGACATTTTTTTGTTTGTATGATATGATGAGACAAAATAGGAGAATGGAGTGAAGAAAATGCCAAAAAAGAAACCAGAATTAAATAGAAGAGAAAAATCAATTTTACATTTTATTGAAAAACAAATTATGACACAAGGATATCCACCATCAGTAAGAGAAATTGGAAAAGCTGTTGGATTAAACTCAACAGCAACAGTACATGGCTATTTAGCAAAACTAGAAGAAAAAGGATATATTAAGAAAAAAGACAAAAAAGGAAGAACTTTAAGATTGTTAAAAGGTGCTTCAGGAGAGGCTAAAGTAACATCAAGTAAAGATTTCTATACACAAAAAGAATTGGTTGAAGTTCCTATTATAGGAAAAATAACAGCAGGAGAACCAATATTAGCAGTAGAAAATATTACAGATACTTTCCCAATTCCTATTGATTTTGTTGGAAATTCAGAAAGTTTTATGCTAACAGTTAGAGGAGAAAGTATGATAGAAGCAGGAATATTAGATGGAGATTATATTCTTGTAAAAAAACAAAATACAGCTAATAATGGAGAAATTGTCGTAGCTTTAATAGGAGATGAAGCAACTGTCAAAACATTTTATAAAGAAGAAGATCATATTCGTTTACAACCAGAGAATTCTACAATGGACCCAATTATCGTACCAGATTGTGAAATATTAGGAAAAGTTGCAGGCGTATTTAGAAAAATGTAAGAAAAATTCATATAGAATCAAAAATATTGATTTTTTTATGGTATAGGAAAAATGGCTTTTTTCTATACCACAAAAACAACGTTAAAATAAAAATATAAGCATCTATAATAAATGAAGTGATAATAAAATTCACAAAAATTTCACAATATAGATATTGACTAATGACACTGTGTCACATATAATAAATAGTACAGTGTCATTTAATTATGTCTAAAAATGGTTTATAGATATATCCTAAAATCTAAATAAAGGAAAGAAGGAGAAAAATATGCTAAAAGTATTAAAAAACTTAAAAAAGTCACTAGGAGCAGTTATTGTAATTGTTATATTGCTTTGTATACAAGCAGCAACAGATTTAGCATTACCAGATTATACTTCAAAAATTGTTAATGAAGGTATACAAGCTGGCGGAATTACAAGTCCTATACCAGAAATTATCTCTAAAGAAGATATGGACAATATGCTTGTTTTTACGGACAAAGATGATGAGATATTAGAAAATTATACATTAATCTCAGCAACCAATGAAAATGGATATGAGACACAAGAAAAACATGAAGAAAAAGTGATAAAACAATATTATGGACATGATTATGAAATTAAAACAGATACTATTTATGTTTTAAAAGATATCAGTGAAAAACAGGAAGAAACGTTAACAGGAATCATTGTAGATCCATTAATGGAAATGACAACGGTTACAAGTGAAGAGACAGCAAATCAAATAAAAGAGCAATTATTACAAAATGTTCCTGAAACACAAAGAGAATATATACAAAATATGTCTCTAATGGAAATCATTGAAACAATGCCAGAAGAACAAAGAAATCAAGTTTTAGAAGAATTTACAAAGCAAATTGCAGAAATGAGTGATTCTATAAAAGAACAAGCAGCAGTTTCATCTGTAAAACAAATCTATATTAATGCTGGAATTAATACAGATGATATTCAAAATAACTATATTTTGAAAACTGGTTTACAAATGCTAGGAATTGCATTAATCACCATGATATGTGCTGTATCTATTATGTTAATGTCATCAAGAGTAGCAGCTAAATTAGGAAAAACATTGAGAGAGAAAGTATTTAAAAAAGTTATGACATTTTCAAATGCAGAATTAAATCAATTTTCAACAGCATCATTAATTACGCGTAGTACAAACGATGTGCAACAAATACAACAATTAATTACAATATTATTCAGGGTTGTTGTTTATGCACCAATTATTGGTATTGGTGGATTTGTAAAAGTACTTAATAATACAGATAACTCTATGGCATGGATTATTGGTATTGCCATTGTCGCTATATTATTTATCGTGGCAACCTTATTTGCGATTGCAATGCCTAGATTTAGAAAATTACAAGATTTAATAGACAAATTAAATGAAGTTTCAAGAGAAATCCTTACAGGATTACCGGTTATTAGAGCTTTTAATAAAGAGAAAAAAGAAGAAGCAAGATTTGATGTAGCAAATAAAGATTTAATGAAAACAAACTTATTTGTTAATAAAGCTATGTCTATGATGATGCCTTTATTAATGTTCATTATGAACTCAATTATGATATTAATTGTTTGGGTAGGTGGTCATAATGTAGATCAAGGCGTTATGCAGGTTGGAGATATGATGGCATTTATCCAATATACAATGCAAATTGTTATGGCATTTTTAATGATCTCTATGATTTCTATTATGCTTCCTAGAGCAGCTGTTTCTGCAAGAAGAATTAATGAGGTTATAGAGGCAGAACCAAGTATTAAAGATAAAAAAGAAACAAAGAAATTTGATCCAAATAAAAAGGGATTAGTAGAATTTAAAAATGTTTCATTTAGATATCCAGATGCAGACACAGAAATCTTAGAGGATATTAACTTTACAGCAGAACCAGGAAAAACAACAGCCATTATAGGAAGTACTGGAAGTGGTAAATCAACGGTTGTAAACTTAATACCAAGATTTTATGATGTGACAGGTGGAGAATTATGCATAGATGGTGTTAATGTAAAAGATGTATCACAAAAAGACTTAAGAGACATTATTGGATTTGTACCACAAAAAGGTGTGTTATTCTCAGGAACCATTGAATCAAATATTAAATATTCTGACGAAACCATGTCAGACGAAAAAATGGTAGAAGCAGCAGAAATTGCACAAGCAACAGAATTTATCAATGAAAAAGAAAACAAATACCAAGATCCAATTGCACAAGGTGGAGGAAATGTATCAGGTGGTCAAAAACAAAGATTATCTATTGCAAGAGCCATTGCAAAAGATCCAGAAATTTTTGTATTTGATGATAGTTTCTCAGCTTTAGACTTTAAGACAGATAGTAGCTTAAGAGAAGCATTAGCTACCAGAACAAAAAATAAGACAGTTATTATTGTTGCCCAAAGAATTAGTACTATTTTAAATGCAGACAAAATTATTGTTTTAGAAGAAGGAAAAATGGTAGGAATGGGTACACATGAAGAATTAATGAAAAATAATGAAACTTATAGGCAAATTGCCTTATCACAATTGTCTGAAGAAGAATTAGGCGAGAAAGGAGGTAAGTAATATGCCAGGACCAATGGGAGGACCTAGAGGAGGTCAAACAACAGAAAGAGCAAAAGATTTTAAGAAAACAACAAAAAAATTAATACGTTCTTATTTAGTAAATTATAAAATACCAATTATGATTGTTATGATATTTGCAATTGGTAGTACGATATTTACCATTGTAGGACCTAAAATATTAGGAAATGCAACAACAGAAATCTTTAATGGTTTAGTTAGTAAATTAAGTGGTGGAACAGGTATTGACTTTGGAAAAGTTGGTCAAATTGCTTTAACATTATTAGGATTATATGTTATTAGTGCATTATTCTCATTTGTACAGAGATTTTTGATGACAAATGTAGCACAAAAAATTACATATAAATTAAGAAATGATATTGCTGTAAAAATTAATAAATTACCAATGAAATATTTTGATAAAAAGACAAATGGAGAAGTTTTGTCAATTATTACAAACGATATTGATACATTAAGTATGAACTTAAACCAAAGTATTACAGAAATTATCACATCTGTATGCACCATTATTGGTATTTTAGTGATGATGTTTTCAATCAGTTGGCAAATGACATTGATTTCATTAGTTATCTTGCCAGTTGCAGGAATATTAGTAACCTTTATTGTAAAAAAATCACAAAAATATTTTACAAGACAACAAGACTACTTAGGACATGTAAATGGTCAAGTGGAAGAAATATATGGTGGATTAAATATTGTAAAAGTATTTAATGCAGAAGAAAAAGTAACAAAAGATTTTGAAAAAGCGAATGAAGAATTATATCATTCTGGATGGAAATCACAATTCTTATCAGGTTTAATGCACCCTGTTATGAACTTTATATCAAATGTAGGATATGTAGCAGTAGCAGTAGCTGGGGGATATTTAGCAATTAATGGAACAATTACAGTTGGTAATATTCAAAGTTTTATACAATACAATAAACAATTCACACAACCAATCAATCAATTAGTACAAATTTCTAACATGTTACAAGCCATGATGGCAGCTGCAGAAAGAATTTTTGAATTCTTGGAAGAACCTGAAGAAGAAATAACAGCAAAAGGCCATATTGATACTTCTAAATTAAAAGGAAATGTAGAATTTAAACATGTTAAATTTGGATATGATCCAGATAGAACAATTATAAAAGATTTTAATGCTAGTGTACATGAAGGACAAAAAATAGCCATTGTTGGGCCAACAGGAGCAGGAAAAACAACAATGGTAAAATTGCTAATGCGTTTTTATGATGTCACAGATGGAGAAATTGATGTGGATGGACATAATGTAAAAGACTTTGACAGAGGAGAACTTCGTAAAATGTTTGGTATGGTATTACAAGATACTTGGCTATTTGGAGGAACTGTAGAAGAAAATATTAAATATAGTAAAGAAGATGCAACAGATACAGAAGTCGTAGAAGCAGCAAAAGCAGCACATGTCCATCATTTTATTAAAACATTACCTAATGGATATCACTCTATGATAAATGAAGAATCAACAAATATTTCTGCAGGTCAAAAGCAATTACTTACGATTGCTAGAGTGATATTAGCAGATCCTAAGATATTAATATTAGATGAGGCAACAAGTTCAATTGATACAAGAACAGAAATACAAATACAATCAGCTATGGATAATCTAATGAAGGGAAGAACAAGCTTCATTATTGCCCATAGATTATCAACTATAAAGAATGCGGATTTAATTTTAGTCATGAATCATGGAGATATTGTAGAACAAGGTACACATGATGAACTACTTGCAAAAAACGGATTTTATGCTGATTTGTATAATTCTCAATTTGAAGAAGTGGAAGAATAAGAAAGGCGTGCGTTAACGAAATCAAAGATTTCGACGCACACATGTGAAGACTGCTTCGCAGTACTTCACAAATATAGGAAGCCTAACCTTGTTGTATAGGAAAAATCCATATAGGGTCAAGATAGAAGTCGATTTTTCCTATACAATAAAGAAAAACGCTAGACATTGTCTGGCGTTTTTTGCCTATTTAGGACAATTGGGAACGTTGGCTTTTGGACATTTTAACTAAAAGATAATAAAACTATTATGATAATATGAGGAAATAAAAGAAGAAAAGGCATCGAAAAAGATGCCTTTTAAAATTTAGTTATGGCGAAGTTGCCATAGTTTGATTATTTAATTTCTTCTCTTTCCAAAAATAGAAAGAATTCTTAAGAAGATATTGATAAAATCAAGATATAATTGCATTGCACAATAAATATATATTTTTTCTTGGTCAATATTTGGTTCTAATTGTAAAGCCTTAATTTTATTAATATCATAAACAGTAACTCCGAAGAATACTGCCAAGATGAACCAGTCTAATACTAGATCCAATAAAGAACTGTCAAAGAAAAATAAATTTATTAAGCTAAGAATTAAACCAACAATCAAAAATACATTCAAATACGTACGCCAACTGCTTAAATCCTTGTTGGTTTTATATCCAATTAAACTTAAAACACCAAAAATCAAAGCAGAAGCGATAAATAAAGTGATAATTGAGTTTAATTCAAAAACAGCAAAAATCACAGATAATGTGACACCATTTAATGCAGCATATACAAAATACAGGATACCAACAACAATTGGTGGTAACTTTCTAAATAGAAGACCAAATAGTAGAACAGCTATTAGTTCGATAATGAGTAAACCAGTAAAAGAATTTTCTAATAAAATTGTGTAGAATAATCCTGAAGAATATGTATACCAAGCAATCAAAGCAGAACCTAATAGACCTAAGAACATCCAGAAAAATGTTTTTCCAAAAAGTTTATTCTCAGTAGGCATATTTTGAACTTCATTTTCTTCCATATCAAAACCCCTTTCAATATTATTTAAAATTAGTATACAAATAAAATAGAAAATATGCAATATATACAATTTAATTTTAAAAAATTCTTAGTTTACAATGTTACAGTTCACAGCTCAATAAAGGTCATGGAAAGGTTATGTTATTCTATATTTCATAAATTTCTCGGCTCAATGCGTACTTTAGCCTTTCTAAATCTAAAACAAACGAGCCTCTCGCTATTCCCGCTTCCTCATTTGTTTTAAATTAAGAAAGGCTACAAGTACTTCAATCACATTCGAAATCCATTCAATCTAGAATAACATAACCTTTCCATGACCTTCATTGAGTTGTGAACTATAACTTTATAATTCATAGCTAATCATATTTTATAAAATGTTGATATTGAAATTTTATTTAACGTATGGCATAATAGAAATGTCGCATAGACAAACGAACCCAATGCGACACAAAAGGAGTTATATATGAAGCAAAAAATAAAAAAAGAATTAAAGCAATTAGCAGATGAAAAATATAGAGAATTTCATAAAGGTTTATGTCCTGGTACAGAAAATATTTTAGGAATTAGAGTACCGGTTCTTAGAGATTATGCCAAAAAGTTATCAAAAGAATATCAGATTAGAGAATTATTAAATTATATAGATAATGAATATTATGAAGAAATCATGTTACAAGGTATGCTGATTGGATTAGAAAAAGAAAAAGACAAAAATAAAGATATACAAAATATATTAAAGGATATAGAAGAATTCGTTCCTAAAATTGATAATTGGGCAGTTTGTGATGTGTTTTGTGCAGGATTAAAAATAACGAAAAAACATGAAAAAGAAATGTGGGATTTCTTACAAAAATATATAGTATCAGATAAAGAGTTCGAAATTCGATTTGGTGTGGTAATGATACTAGATTATTACATAACAGAAGATTATTTAGAGAAAAATTTTTCTATATTTGATCATATAAAAAGTGATAAATATTATGTTCAAATGGCAGTAGCATGGGCTATTTCTATTTGTTTGATTAAATTTTATGATAAGACAATAGAATATCTAAAACAGGCGAAAATTGACAAATTTACATATAATAAAGCATTGCAAAAAGCAATAGAATCTTATCGAATATCAGATGAACAAAAAGCAGAATTAAGAAAAATGAAAAAAATGTAAAATTGTATTTGCTTAAAATTATTTTTATGTTATAGTAATAAAGAAAGTTTATATAGCCGAATGAAAAAATTCAAAGTACAGAAATTTATAAGAAATATAAAAATAAAAAGAAGCACAAAGGAGAGAAGAATGGGAAAAGGAAGAAGAAAATTAGGAAAAGAAGCAAAAAGAATGTCATATGGAGAGACGGATAAAAAGAAAAAAATCATTATTAGAACAGGAATCATTATAGTAGCCATTATTGTATTATTTATGATTGCCATGATAGCAAATAACTATATTATCCTAGATAAAAACACAACCACAAATTTGATTATCAATAATAAAAATGTAACATCAGATTTACGAAATGATATTATACAAGAAGATGGTGTTATTTATTTATCAGAAGATGATATTGCCAATTTTTTTGACAAACATATTTATTTAGAGGACGAAAATAATAGAATTATTACGACTTATAATACAAAAATAGCAGAGGTTAGTTTAGATGAAAATGTGATAAATGTTAATGGCGAAGACAAAAGGACATCTGCACATGCAATGGAAAGAGATGGTGTTATTTATATACCTATTTCAGAAATGACAGAAGTGTATGACATAGAAATTGGAAATATAGAAGAGACTAAAGTGCTTACAATGGATTCATTAGACAGAGAGCAAAAGAAAGCAACAGTTGCATCTAGCGTAGCAGTAAAATCTTCAACGAATTTTATAGCAAAAACAGTAGATAGAATAGCAAAAGGAGATTCTGTTATTGTTATATCTTCTGATGGAGGTTATTCTAGAATTAGAACAGAAAATGGAAAACTTGGTTATGTAAAAACGGATAAATTAGAAAATGAATATATTGCTAGAGAAGCGATTCCGGAAGAAAAGCAAATTGAAGGAAAAATCAATATGACATGGGATTACTATTCAGAAGTTGCTAGTGCACCTGATAGAACAGGAACAACCATAGAAGGTGTAAATGTGGTATCACCAGCCTTCTTCTATATAGACGAAGATGGGAATTTTAGAGAAAATATAGGAGAAAGTGGAGAAGCATATGTGGATTGGGCACATGGTAATGGTTATAAAGTATGGCCAATGGTTTCTAATGCACCAGCAGCTCAAGAAAGCTTAAACATTACATCAGAAATTATGAATAGTTATGAAAATAGAAAAGCATTGATAGAACAAATTGTTGAAGCATGTGTGGAATATGACTTAGATGGAATTAATATAGATTTTGAAAATATGAAGCAAGAAGATAAAGATGTATATTCAAGATTTATTATAGAGTTAACACCAAGATTAGATGATATGGGAAAAGTAGTATCAGTGGATGTAACAGCTCCAGATGGTGGTGAAACATGGTCAATGTGTTTTGACAGAAATGTCATTGGAGATGTAGCAGATTATATTATTTTTATGGCATATGATCAAAATGGTATTTCTAGTACAACAGCAGGAACAACAGCAGGATACAATTGGATTGAATTAAACTTAGTAAAATTCTTACAAACAGAAGAAATAGATTCAGATAAACTAATATTAGGAATTCCATTCTATACAAGACTATGGATAGAAGACGCTAATGGAAATGTTGTAAGAAATCCAACAGTGAATATGGAGGATATTGAAGAAGTTCTACCAGACGGTATTCAAAAAACATGGGATGATGATTTAAAACAATATTATGTAGAATATCAAGATGGAGATTATACAAGAAAAATGTGGATAGAAGATTTAAAATCATTAAAAGCAAAAGTTTCATTAGTAAATGAAAATGATTTAGCAGGAGTAGCTTCTTGGCAAAAAGGAATGGAAACAGATGATGTGTGGCCAATGCTAAAAGAAGAACTTGGACAATAGGGACGTGTCAAAATGAACGAAAAATGGTCAAAAGGGACAGACCTTGAAAAAGGTGTGTCTTTTTTTGTACAATTATTAGAGTTATATAAAGAAAAATTTTCTGAAATCATATGAAAAGCATTAGAAAATCCTTGACAACAGTGATTTCAATGGTATAATACTAATATAAAGTGACACTTTGGAGGGATTTTGACGAATGCAAAAGGAAAATGTATTTTTTTCTGTAGAAAAATTTGACGGAATGACAGATGAACAAATTGTATTAGAAGTACAAAAGGGTGATAAACAAGCTTTATCCTATTTAATGAATAAATATAAAGAATTAGTGAATATAAAAGTTAGTAAATACTTTATGGTTGGAGCAGAAAGAGATGATATTGTTCAAGAGGGGTTAATAGGATTGTTTAAAGCAATCAAAATGTTTAAAAAGGATAAAAATAATAGTTTTAAATCATTTGCTAATATGTGTATTGAAAGACAATTAATTACAGCTATAAAATCATCAACAAGACAAAAACATATGCCATTAAATTCTTATTTATCATTAAATGCTTCTGCATATGATAATGAAGAAGAAAATGGAATAGAATTAATTAATACATTGGACAATAAAATGGTAGAAGATCCATTAGAAACGGTGATGAAAAAAGAATATTATAAACAGATTGAAAGTTCAATAGAAAAATCATTAAGCACATTTGAAAAACAAGTCTTAGATGGATATGTAAAAGGATATAGTTATGTAACAATTGCTAAAAAATTAGATTCACCAGTAAAATCAGTAGATAATGCAATACAAAGAATTCGAAAAAAAGCCATTAAAAATATGTTAAATGAACTTTAAGGAAAATTGAGGACGAATCGGGAAATTGGGGACGGACTCATTTTTCCCTTTTTTATTTAAATTTTAATTGTTTACTAAAATATTATACAAAAAAAGGGAAAAATGAGTCCGTCCCCAATTTCCCTTTTTTTCTGGGGCTTCTAACGGGAATTGAACCCGTGACCTCAGCCTTACCAAGGCTGCACTCTACCAACTGAGCTATAGAAGCAAATTATTTTATTATTTGAACAGTACCCATTATACAATAGAAAAAAACAAAAGTAAATATTTCTATTGACTTTTTTTAAAAAAAGTTATAAAATAAGTAACATAAGATAGAGACAAGTAAGAGAAAAAGTAAAATAAAGGTTATCTAAAGAGAGGATTGGTTATTAGCTGAAAGCCAATCTAGAAAAACATATTTGAAAAACTACCTCTTCAAGTTTTTGGTGAATAAGCCAAACGTGTAAGATACGTTATCATCTTTTAATTAAGTAAAAAGTAGGATGGAACCGTGTAATTTAGCACTCCTATGGATATTTTAGAATGTCCATAGGAGTTTTTTGAATTTAAAAGTTAATTTTTTCTATACAACAAAAAAACGACATGAAACAATAAACTAAAAAATCAAAAAATCTTTTGGACAAAATAAAGGAGGTTTTAGTATGTTAAAAGTTACATTAAAAGACAATTCTATTATAGAGGTGGAGAAAGGAACTAGCATTCTAGATGTTGCCAAAAAAATTAGTGAAGGATTAGCAAGAAATGCAACTTGTGGAGAAGTAGATGGAGAAGTAAAAGATTTAAGATATGAATTACAAGAAGATTGTAATTTAGTGATTCATACATTTCAAGAAGACGATTTAGAAGGGAAAAAAGCCTATTGGCATACAACATCCCATATTATGGCGCAAGCTGTAAAAAGATTATTCCCAGATGTAAAATTTGCCATTGGTCCAAGTATTGATAATGGATTTTATTATGATTTTGATGTAGAAACACCATTTACAGATGAAGATAAAGCAAAAATAGAAGAAGAAATGAAAAAAATCATTAAAGAAGATTTAGACATTGAAAGATTTTCATTACCAAAAAAAGAAGCTTTAGAATTAATGAAAGATCAACCATATAAAATAGAATTAATAGAAGAATTACCAGAAGGAGAAGAAATTAGTTTCTATAAACAAGGTGATTTTACAGACTTATGTGCAGGACCACATTTACTAAAAACAGGAAAAGTAAAAGCAGTAAAAATTCTTTCATCTTCAGGTGCTTATTGGAGAGGAAGCGAAAAGAACAAAATGCTTCAAAGAATTTATGCCATTTCTTTCCCAAAAGCTAGCCAATTACAAGAATATCTAGATTTCTTAGAAGAAGCAAAACAAAGAGATCATAGAAAAATTGGAAAAGACTTAGACATTTTTATGACACATAAATTAGTAGGGTCAGGACTTCCAATGTATCTACCAAATGGAGCAACCATTAGAAGAATTCTAGAAAGATATATTCAAGATAAAGAAATTGCATTAGGATATGCTCATGTATACACACCATCACTTGCTAATGTGGACTTATACAAAACAAGTGGACACTGGGATCATTACAAAGAAGACATGTTTCCTGTTATGAAAATGGATAATGAAGAAATGGTATTAAGACCTATGAACTGTCCACATCATATGTTGATATATAAACATCAAATGCACTCATATAGAGATTTACCAATTCGTATAGGAGAATTAGCACATGATTTTCGTTATGAATCAAGTGGAAGTGTTTGTGGATTAGAGAGAGTTCGTCAAATGTGTCAAAATGATGCCCATTTATTTGTAAGACCAGACCAAATAAAAGAAGAAGTAGGAAGGGTTTTGAATTTAATAAAAGAGGTATACCAAAAAGATTTTGGATTCCCAGCATCAGCCTTTAAATATAGATTATCATTAAGAGATAAAGCAAATAAAGAAAAATATATTGATAATGATGAAATGTGGGAAACTGCTGAAAGTCAATTAAGAGAAATTTTAAAAGAATTAAATATTGATTTCTATGAAGCAGAAGGAGAAGCAGCTTTCTATGGACCTAAAATTGATATACAAATCAGAACAGCATTAAATCATGATGTGACAATTCCAACTTGTCAATTAGACTTTGCTTTACCAGAAAGATTTGAACTAGAATATATTGGAGAAGATGGAAAAGCACATAGACCAGTTGTTATCCATAGAGCTATTTTAGGATCTTCAGATAGATTTATTTCATTCCTATTAGAAGAAACGAAAGGAAATCTACCTGTATGGATTGCACCTGTACAAGTAAAAATCTTACCAATTACAGATAACCAACATGAATATGCTTATAAAGTAAAAGAAGAATTGCAAGCAAAAGGTATTCGTGTAGAAGTAGATGACAGAAATGAAAAAACTGGATATAAAATTCGTGAAGCACAATTGCAAAAGATTCCATATATGTTGATTGTTGGTGAAAAAGAAGTAGAAGGAAATACAGTATCTATTCGTTCAAGAGAAGAAGGCGATATTGGAGCAAAATCAGTAGAAGATTTTACAAACGAAATATTAGATAGAATAGATATTAAAAAATAAATTAATCTTTCAGTGTCCAATTTCTGGAAGGCATATATATTATATTTTTCGCTATCCCAACACTTTACATACTCTAACTAAATCAGCTCCCACGGGACTGTCGCTGATTTAATAAGAGTATGTAGCGTGTCGGTCCCCACGAAACTCGCTTAAAATATAATATATATGCCTTCCAGAAATTGGACACTGAACGATAACCAATTTAAAGAATATTCAAAAAAAATCATTTGAAATAGTTGACACTAATAGCAATTTATGGTAAAATAGGTAACTGTAATCCGCTTAGTCAAGGTACATAAATACTGGCAAATAGCGTCAGTTACCTTTTTTAAGGATTAGCGAGTATACAAATAAGGGAGGTGCATTTTAGATGTACGCAATAATTGAAAGCTGTGGAAAACAATACAAAGTAGCAGAAGGAGATGTTGTATTTTTCGAAAAACTAGATGCAGAAGAAGGTAAAAAAGTTACTTTTGATAAAGTTATATTCGTTTCAGAAGATGGAAAAGTACAAGTTGGAAATCCTTATGTGAAAGGTGTAAAAGTAGAAGGAAAAGTAGTTTCTCATGGTAAAGGTAAAAAAATCATTGTTTTCAAAATGAAACCTAAAAAGAATTATAGAAGAAAACAAGGACATAGACAACCATATACAAAAGTAGAAATTACATCAATCAAAACAGCTGCTAAAAAAGCAGAAACAAAAGCAGCAAGTGCAAAGGCTGAAACAAAAAAAGTTGCTGAAAAAGTAGAAGCATAATTATTTTTAAAATTATAAATTTTAGAATAATAAAAAAGAGATATAAGAAAAGTATGTGTTAACAAAGCAAAATTTCGATATACACATACGATAAAAATCTGAACCGAAAGGAGTGAAAGAGTATGGCTCATAAAAAAGGTCAAGGTAGTAGCCATAACGGTAGAGAGAGTGAATCAAAGCGTCTTGGAGTCAAAAGAGCTGATGGTCAATTTGTTCTAGCTGGAAATATCTTAGTAAGACAAAGAGGAACTAAAGTACATCCAGGAACAAATGTAGGCAAAGGTAGTGATGATACTTTATATGCATTAGTAGATGGAACAGTTAAATTTGAAAGAAAAGGTAGAGATAAAAAACAAGTTAGTGTTTATCCAGTAGAATCATAAAATATGTAGAAAAGGGAAATTGGGGACGGACTCATTTTTCCCTTTTTTTTGTATAATATTTTAGTAAACAATTAAAATTTAAATAAAAAAGGGAAAAATGAGTCCGTCCCCAATTTCCCTTTTCGCCTGTTACCAAACCATCAAAAAAATATTTAAAATATTTCTAAAAAACCATTTACATTTTGAAAAAAGTTGTATAAAATATATTAAAATGTGTTAAATTGTCGTAAACGAAAGAAAATCAAAAATGAAAGGGAGTATATCAATGAAAATATTGATGTTAACATGGGAATACCCACCAAGAGTAGTAGGAGGGATTGCAAGAGTTGTATATGATTTATCAAGAACTTTATTAAAAGATGGTCATGATGTAACAGTAGTTACATATAAAGATGGTGATGCACCATATTTTGAGGATGATAAGGGTGTAAAAGTATATCGAGTAGATAATTATATGATAAATCCAAATAACTTTATAGATTGGATTATGCAATTAAACTTTAATTTAATTGCAAAAGCAAATGAAATTATAGCAGAACAAGGAAATTTTGATGTGATTCATGCACATGATTGGTTAGTAGCATATGCAGCAAAAACATTAAAAAATTCATACAATATACCAATTGTTGCAACAATACATGCAACAGAATCTGGAAGAAATAGTGGGATTCATGATGAAACACAAAGATATATTAATGATACAGAATGGATGTTAACATATGAAGCTTCAGAGGTTATTGTCAATAGTAATTATATGAAAAATGAATTACAAAGATTGTTTGGATTACCTTATGAAAAAATAAACGTTGTGCCAAATGGTGTTAATTTGAACTTATTTAATGGCGTAGAGAGAGATTACAACTTTAGAAGAAGATTTGCAATGGATAATGAAAAAATTATATTATTTATGGGCAGATTGGTATATGAAAAAGGTGTGCAACATTTAATTAGTGCAATGCCTAAAATATTAAATGGATATCATGACTCAAAACTAGTTATTTGTGGAAAAGGTGGTATGTTAGAAGAATTACAAGCACAAGTAAATAGTCTAGGAATTTCTAATAAAGTATATTTTGCAGGATATATGCATGGTAAAGATGTACAAAGAATGTATAAAGCAGCAGATATAGCTGTATTCCCAAGTACATATGAACCATTTGGAATTGTAGCATTAGAGGCTATGTTGTCAGAAAATCCAGTAGTTGTATCAGACATCGGAGGATTAAATGAAATTGTACAACATAGGGAAAATGGAATGAAAAGCTATTGTGGAAATCCAAATTCAATAGCAGATTCTATACTAGAATTATTGTATGACCACAAATTATGTGCAGATATAACGAAAAAAGCAAAAAATAAAGTCAGAAACGAATATAATTGGAATAAAATTGCACAAGATACACATTTTACATATCAAAAAGCAATTTGCCAATCAATGGCTGAAAAACAAAAAAGACAACTTGAACAAGAAAGAGCTAAGAAAACGAAAAAGACAATTAAAGGTGATAATGAAATTACAAATCTACTTAACTTTAGAAAACGTCATCAGGCCTATGCTTAGGAACGTTGGGGACGTGTCAAATCGTTTCAAAATGTGCCAAAGGGGACGTACCAAAATGGCAACTTTTCAATTAATCAATAACTTTTAAATTGATTAATTGAAAAGTTGCCATTTTGGTACGTCCCCTTTGGCACATTTTGAAACGATTTGACACGTCCCTAATAAAAAAGTTAAAGAATTTTCACAAATTCTACAAATTTAGCAAAAAAATAGTGTATAATATAAATGATAAAAACAAAAAGAAATTCATTTTATACATTAAATCTTAAATGGGAAAGGATAAAATATATGGCAGAATTTAAATCAGGATTTGTAACATTAATTGGAAGAACAAATGTAGGAAAATCGACACTTTTGAATTTATTAGTGGGAGAAAAGGTGGCAGCAATTGCAAACAAAGTGCAAACTACTAGAACAGCAATAAAAGGAATCGTGAATAGACCCCATTCACAAATTATCTTTACAGATACACCAGGAATTCACAAACCGAAACATAAATTAAATGAAACAATGAATGAAACTTCTTTTGCAAGTATACCAGATGCAGATATTTTACTATTTTTAATAGAAGCAACTAGTGAAGATATTGGAAAAGGAGATAGACTAATTTTAGAAAAAATAAAAGAAGCGAAACGAAAAACAATATTAATTATTAATAAAATTGATTTAGTGAAAAGAGAAAGCTTGCTGAAATTGATTGATATATATAGTAAAGAATATGAGTTTGAGGCAGTCATACCAATATCTGCAACAAATGCAAAATATAGAGAACCTATTTTAGAAGAAATTGAAAAGAACTTAAAAGAAGGACCTGCATATTATGATATGGAGGAATATACAGACCAAACTATGAGACAATTAGCCGAAGAAACGATTAGAGAAAAAGCTCTGAAACTATTACAAGATGAAGTACCGCACGGAATCTATGTAGAAGTTGAAAAAATGAAATTGCGAAAAAATAAAAATGGAGAAGAAATTTATGATATAGAAGCAACGATTTATTGTTTACGAGAATCTCATAAAGGAATTATTATAGGAAAAAATGGAGAAATGCTAAAAAGAATCGGCAGAGCGGCAAGAATAGATATGGAAGAAAATTTTGGAATAAAAATTAACTTGAAAACTTGGGTAAAAGTGAAAGAGGACTGGATAGATAATCCATCTATTGTTAGCAAATTTAAATTGCAATAATACAATGAATAATAAAATGAAAATTGCAAAAGATAATAGTGAAAACTAAAAATGGAGATGATAGCTTATGATAAAAAAGATTGCATGGGAAACATTTAAAAATACGGGAGATATTAACACCTATTTAGAATTAAAACAAATAGAAAACATAGAAGATAAAATGGGAAAAAATGATTTAAATGTTGGAAATAGAAATGTTGAAGAAAATCTTAATAACAAAGAAACTTTTGAAGGAAAAGAAGAGTTATAAGAAATATGTGCGTTAAGGAAATCAAAAATTTCGATACAAAATATGTAATAAAATCTAATTTAGAGGGGAGAAAATGGCAACAGTAAAGGTAAAAGGAATTATATTGTCTGAAAACAACATGGGGGATTATGATAAAATGCTAACAATTTTAACCCCAAATTTTGGAAAAATATCTTGTTCTGCTAAAGGAGCTAGAAGACCCAAAAGTGCTCTTTTAGCAGGAACACAATTATTTTGCTTTGGAGAATATTTACTATATCAAGGGACAAGTACATATCATATGAATTCATGTGAAATCATAGAGATGTTTTATAAAATACGAACAGATCTAGATAAATTGAAATATGCAATACATATTAATAAAATCGTACAAGATGTGACAGATGAAAATGAAAATTGTTACAATATACTTCAATTATATTTAAATACATTATATATGTTATCAGAAACACAAAAAGATAAAGAATTAATTGTTAGTATTTTTAAACTAAGATTGTTATCTATATTAGGATTTATGCCTAGAGTAATGGCTTGTGTTAGTTGTAGAGAAAAAGAAGAATTGTCTTATTTTAGTATAAGAGACAATGGGTTTAAATGTGAACCATGTAGTAGACAAGATAAATCTTCTATATATATGTCAGAAAGTACGAAAAATGCAATTAGATATACTATTTCAGCTCCAGCAAAAAAGATATTTTCGTTTGATTTAAAAAATGAATCTTTAGAGGAATTTAAACTAATTACCAGAATATATTTTAATGAAAAAATGGAAAGAGAATATAAAATAGAAGAAATTTTTTAGCTATGTTAAAAAATAGGTTGAAAAAAAGAAAAATAACATATATAATAAACATATAACATAAATTAGAAAACATGAAAGAGAAGGGAGCGATTTTTATGAAAATAAAAATAATAGGAAAGGAACTAAAGATAACAGAAGCAATAAACGATTATGTTGAAAAAAAATTAGACAGAATTGATAAATATTTTGAAGATGCAGAAGCAGATGTTACTTTAAGAACAGAAAAAAATGAACAAATAGCAGAAATATGCGTGCTAGCAGGAGGAGAAAAATATAGAGCAGTAACAGAAGACAAAGATATGTATGCATCTATTGACAAAGATATAGATATATTAGAAGGTCAAATTAGAAAAGTAAAAACCAAAAAAGAAAAAATGTTAAGAGAAGGCAGTATAAAAACAATGGATTTGTCAGATGATAAAGTTTCTGATGTGGCAAATGAAATCATAAAAACTTCATATTATGAGATTAAACCAATGCTACCAGAAGATGCTGTATTAAAATTACAAGAAAAACCAACACATAATTTCTTAACATTTATTAATGTAGAAACAGGTAAAGTAAATGTTATACATAAATTAAAAGATGGTAAAAATTATGGTTTAGTAGAACCAGAAGCATAAATAAGAAACTGACCTGATATAGCAATTAAAGATTGCAGTTGGGGATCTTAGAACTGCATTGTTTTTGACAATAAAATAGCTAACCTATTCATAGGTTAGCTATATTTTTAGAAATGTATGATTTTATTATGAGGTACTAAGAAATGAAGCAAAAGAAAAATATAATATTATTTATAATTACAATGATTTTATCTTTAATGATTTTATGCTTCTTTGTTACAGGATTTTATTCTGTTGATACTCTTTGGATATATTCTAGAGGATATGTAGATTATGCAACACAAGATGCCTATATAAGAGATGGAAGATTATTTTCTGCTTTGATTTTTGCCATTGTTGGTTTATTTAATCCAGAAATATTAACGATGTATATTATCAATATTATCATTGCTATTGTGATTTTATCCCTTTGTGTTATTCAAATATATCACATAATAGAAAGATATAAAAAGTTAGAAAAAACAAGGGATAAAACCATTGCTTTTATGCTAAGTTATACATATATTTTTAACTTTCTAATTGTGGATGTGCTTAAATTTATTGATAGTTTTGTTATTGCAACAAGTATATTATTATTCATTATAGCGATTAAGAAAATTATTATAGAAAAAAAGAATAAAATAGGTTTTTTATTAACGATATTAGGTGTTATCTGTTATCAGGGAACAATACCTGTATATATAGCTACAGCGATTTTGGTTACATTGTTAGAAAATAAGGTGATTAATAAGAATTATTTAAAAAAAATACTACCTTGTGCCGTTTCTATTATTATTGCGGCTTTATTCAGTGTTATTATCATCAATGTAGTTCCAATGGTAACAGAGTTGGATATATCATATAGAATTGAATCAATGGAGTATATTAAAAATATAGAAAAAAATTTGTTATATATGAGTGAATATATTTTTCAGTCGTTTTATATGTTTCCATCATATATATGGATAGGAATAGCACTATTTATTTTAGTTATGACAACGGTTTATGCCATAAAGGACAAAAATATACAATTGCCTATTCATGTATTAGCTATATTTATGCTATATATAGGAAGTTTATTAATAATGCTACCAATTATAAAAATTTGGATAGCTCCAAGAGTAGCACTTGTATTAGGGCAAACAATTAGTGCGATGCTTATCTATATTTATTGTACAAATTTAAAAAATGAAAAAATGAATATTTATGAAAAAATAATAGTAGGTGTTCTTGTCATCTATTTTATTATTACCGTAATATCTATAGTAAAAAGTACATATGAATGTAAATTAGCCAATAAACTTGACGAAGAATTTTCACAAAAAATAGAACATGAAATTGAAACATTGGAAGAACAGGGGATTACAATCAATAATATAGGAATTAATTATACAGGAAATGGAGTGAATATCCAAAAATATAGCGAATTAGTAAAAGAAGAATCCAGATATATAAGAGGATTATATGTACTTGCATTACATGAATTTTATACAGGAAGAGAATTATCAAGTGTACAACTTCTAACAGAAGAACAAAAAAGTAGCTATTTTGACGATACGGGAGAAGAAATACAGTTTAAAAATGTAGGAGATACATTATATATATTAATTGATTTGTAATAAAATATACAATTTTTGTGTAATTAAAAAGTTAACAAATATGTTTTTTATTTAAAAATAAAGGCAGGAAATCAAATCCTGCCTTTATGTATTTTAAAATAAAATATATAAAAACAAAATTTAACTTTCTGCCTAAAGCTAATATACAATTCGTATATGAAAGGTGTCAAACAACTATTTCATTTGTTGTTCAGCTTGTTGAATTAATTTTCTAACCATGTTACCACCTATTTTACCAGCATCTTTAGCTGAGATATCACCATTATATCCGTCTTTTAAATTAACACCTACTTCGCTAGCTACTTCATATTTGAATTTATCTAAAGCGCTCATTGCTTCTGGAACTAATTTTTTATTACTGTTATTTGCCATTGTTTATTCACCTCCAGTATATATACTTTATTAGAAAAAACGATTGCTTTTTCTAATACTAGGATTTGCAATATCACGAAAAATAAACAGGAAATTTTTGCAAATAAAAAATTGAAGTAAGACTAAAATAAAAGAAGATTTTTCCTATACGATAAAAAATAACTATTGACATCGAAAAAAAAATAAATATATAATAAATTGTAGAACAAAGGAGGAATTATGTATAAATTTGTAGCGATAGATTTAGATGGAACAATGCTAAATCATTATGGTGAAATTAGTCAAAAAACAAAGGAAACGGTGAAAGATTGTATAGAAAAAGGTGTAGAAATTGTATTAGCATCAGGAAGACCAATAGATTCTATCAAAACAATTGCTGAAAGTTTGGGGATAACAGGTTATTTTATAGCTGGAAATGGTGCATTAATATATGATATGCAAAAAGATGAAATGATTTATGAAAATTATATAAAAAAAGAGAAAGTGTTAGAAATTATCAAAATATGTGAAGAAAATAGTATAGCATATAATGTATATACAGACAGAGTTATTTTGACCAAAAATTTAAAATTTAATGTATTGTATTATTATAAAGAAAATTTGAAAAAAGAAGAAAATAAACAAACGAATATTAGTATTGTTGAAAATATGTATGAATATGTAGAAAATATGAAAGATAACAAATTTTTAAAAATAACCATATGTGATCAAAATGATACAATATTTCATTCCATCATCAAAAAAATAAAAGAAATCAGTGGGGTAGAAGTTTTAGACATTGCGCATATGTCGAAAAAAATAATAAAACAAGGAACAGAAGAAATACCAGTAGAATATTTTTATACAGAAATTTCAGCAAATGATGTAGATAAATGGAATGCAATAGAATTTTTAATTAAAAAATTACAAGTAAAAAAAGAAGAAGTTATGGCGATTGGTGATAATATGAATGACAAGAAAATGTTAGAAAATGCAGGAATGGGAATTGCTATGAAAGGTAGTACACCGGAAATATTAAACATAGCAAAAGATATAACGGAAACCAATGATAATGATGGTGTAGCAATAGCCTTGGAAAAATACGTATTATAATATTACAAAAATATTACAAACATGTTAATTTTTCATAACAAGAACCAATTTCGTTGATTTTGAAAACGGAATGCGTTAAAATAAAATAGATAGAAATTTGTAAAAAAATATAAAAAAATAAATATTAAGGGAGGAATTTGTCATGGCAACAAATCCAATGCAAAGAAAAGCAAGAAATTCATTTTTATTAGGAATGTTACTAATGTTAGTTATTTTAGGAGCGGTTATAGCATTTTTGGTTATGCAACTCATGAATTTGAAAAAGGAACAAGAGGAAGAAATAGCGGCAATGGTGCAAGTATATACATTAAATCAAAGTGTTACCTCAGGACAAGTTATCACAACAGATATGCTTACACAATTAACCGTAAATAGATCTACAGTGCCAGCAAATGCTACAAGTAATATAGCTACTTTTCAAAATTATTCTTTACAAGATGAACAAGGAAATCCAGTTATAACAGAATATGAAGATGGTGTTGCACAACTATCTATAACGAGAGATGGTCAGAAATATGAACTATTTGAAGATGGTGACAACTATTATATAGAAAGAAATAATAATAGAGAATACATAACTTTAAATGAAGCACCACTAATCGCTAAAGTGGATATGGATGCAAATACTGTAATGACAACAGATTTACTTAGCAAAGGTGAAGTAGTACAAGATAGTACAAGAAAACAAGAATATAATATGTTTGTATTACCAACAGATCTTGAAACAGGAGATTATGTAGATATTCGTTTGTTATTCCCTAGTGGAACAGATTATATTGTGATATCTAAAAAACAAGTAGAAATACCAATTATTGGCGGAGTTGACTCAGCAGATACCATATCAATTGAATTAAATGAAGAAGAAATTAATACATTAAGTAATGCAATTGTAGAGGCATTTAGAACTACTGGGGCTAAATTATATGTAAATAAATATACAGATCCAGGAATGCAACAAGCAGCAACACCAACATATCCAGTAAGCCAAGAAGTTATGGATTTAATTAATTCAAATCCAAATATTGTTACAGAAGCAAGAGAAGCTTTATGGGAACGTTATAATTTAGATCAAAGAAACAATGTGGTTAATCCAGCAGTTTCAAATGAAAATGCAGAAAGCAATTATCAAACAAATATGGAAGAAAGTATAAATAATTCTACGTCAACAAGACAAGAATATCTAGATGGATTAGCAACACAAGCAACAACCACAACAACAACAAATTAAAAGAAAGGAAATTAGTATGAAAAAAGTAGGATTTATAGGAACGTATGACAAAACAGATTTATTACTAAATATTGCAAAAATTCTGACAACTATGGGACAAAAAGTAATTGTAGTAGATTCAACATTAACACAAAAGGCTAAATATGTCGTACCAGTTATAAATCCTACACTTACATATATTACAAATTTCGAAGATATAGATGTGGCAGTTGGGTTTAAAAGTGAAAAAGCCATTAAAGAATATTTAGGAATTGCAGAAAATGAAGAATTACCATATGACATTATGCTAGTTGATGTAGATGATTCTCTAGCAGTTGAAGAATTTGATTTAGTAAAAGCACCTAAAAATTATTTTGTTACAGCTTTTGATTTATATTCTTTAAAAAGAGGATTAGAAGTGTTAAGCAACTTAAAAGAGCCAATGAGTTTGACCAAAGTACTATTTGCAAGAGAAGTTTTAAAAGAAGAAGATGATTATTTAAATTATTTATCACTAGGATATAAAGTGATGTGGAATGAATATAGAATATATTTTCCAATTGAAAATGGAGATTGGTCAGTATTAGTAGAAAATCAAAGAGTGGCAAAAATAAAATTTAAAAGATTAAGTACACAATATAAAGATAGTTTGATTTATATTGTGAGTGAAATTTTGAATGACACAAGTGAAAATCAAATAAGAAGGGCTGTTAAAATTATAGAAAGAGGAGTATAAAGTATGTCAATTGTAACATTTTGTAATAGTAGCATAGAACAAACAGGCAAAACAATGTCAATTGCTGCAATTGCTACCTATATGGCAATAGAACATAATTATAGGATATTGGTTATTTCAACAACGAATAGAGAAGATTCCTTAAAAAGATGTTTTTGGCAAGAAAAAAAGAAAAAAAGAAATCTTGGTATTTTTGGACCAAATGCAGCTTTAGAAGTAGAAACAGGAGTAGAAGGATTAGCCAGAGTGATTAGAAGTAACAAAATATCACCCAATATTATTACGAATTATACAAAAGTTGTATTTAAAGATAGATTTGAAATATTGTTGGGATGTGAAAATCCACCAACTGATGGAACTGTTATAGAAACGATGTATCCTAGTATTATAAAAGCAGCTAATCAATATTATGATTTAATATTTGTAGACTTAGATGAAAATGTAGATGAAGAAACAAGAAAAACGATTATACATGACTCAGATATTATTGTTATCAATATGTCACAAAGATTGAGAAGCATTGATAAATTTAGAGAATTAAAGGAAAAAAATCAATTATTAGCTTCTAAAAAAGCATTATTATTGATAGGAAGATATGATAAATTTTCTAAATATAATTCTAAAAATATATCAAGATATTTAGGAGAAAAAAATCAAGTATTGACAATACCATATAATACACTATTTTTCGAAGCAACAGAAGAAGCTGGTGTACCAGATTTATTCTTACGATTTAGAAAAACTCTATCCCCAGAAGATAGAAATGCATTTTTTATTCAGGAAATCAAAAGAGCTTCTGAAAATATAGTATATCGATTACAAGATTTGCAAATGAAGATGTAAAAGAAAGGAGACCTTATAATGACAATAACAAATATTGTACTAATTTTAGTGGTTTTAGGAATTGCTATATTTGGAGTCTACTACATTTTAAAGAAGAAAAAGACGGAAGAAATAGAAAACCCATTAAATATAGATGATAAAACTTATACATTAGACGTCATGAAAGCTTTTATCAAAAAAAGGTTAGATGAAATAACAAAGGTCAATTTATATGATATAGGTCTTTCTGAAGAAGAATTAAAAAGAAGAAAAAATAAAAAATATGAATTAAAAAAGGCTTTAAAGGGTTGTACATATGGTGATGTTAATGATAAAAAGTATGTTAAAGAATTGATATATGATTTATTGGCACAAGAGTATGGAGTGGATGAAACCAATATATCAAAAGCAATTCCTTTTGATGTACCATCTTTACTAACAGCACAAGACAAATTTGATATATTAATTTATGTATTTAAAAAAGAATTTGGTTATGAAGCATTATCTGAATTAATCAAAAAATACAATTTGGACGTATTAAAATATGTGGAAGGGGAAGCAAAACCATCTTATGTAATTACAGAACAAGAGATAAATGATATTTATGAGAAAGAAAACATTACATTATCTTTTGCTGATAAATTATCTGTTGTCGTACAAAGAATTTATCAACACTACAAAGGATATAGCAGTATAGATGAAATAAGAGATATGAATATCGACGGTGTTTCTGGTGGTGTATCAGGATTGCCAGAGAGCTTTTTAAGCCAAGTTGCACAAACAGATGGTGATTACTTAAGTCAAATAGCAGAACATAAAGTACCAAGAGCCTGTGATAGTATTTGGATTATGTTTAGAGGTAAATCTATTCGTTTAGCTTTTCTATCATTTGGTACAGAAGCAGAATTAAAAAGAGTATGTCAAAATATTTATAAATATAATAACCCTGGACAATTGTCAGATACAAATGGTTATAAAATCAATGAAATGAAAGATGGATCACGTGTTGTTGTTGTAAGACCATCTATGTCAGAAACATGGGCATTTTTCGTAAGAAAATTCGATGTTAAGAGAGCAGCATTAGAGCAAATCGTTCATGGCCCAGGTAAAGAAGAAGCAATTGAATTATTAAAATACTTAGTAAAAGGAGCAAGAATTATCTCATTAACAGGAGAGCAAGGTTGCCGGAAAGACAACCATGCTTATGGCTATGATTGAAAATATATATGAAACGATGAACCTTCGTATTACAGAGACAGCGTTCGAGTTACACTTAAGAAAAATTTATCCAACAAGAAATATCTTATCAATGAGGGAAACAGAAACGATTTCTGGACAAGACTGTTTGGACGTTCAGAAAAAGACAGATGGTTCTGTTAACATCATTGGTGAGGTTGCAACTGACCCCGTAGCATCTTGGATGATTCAATCAGCACAGGTTGCATCAAAATTTACATTATTTACACACCATGCTAAGACTTTTCCAGATTTAGTTACAGCATTAAGAAACTCAATGCTAAGAGCAGGTGTATTCAAAGATGAAAAAACAGCAGAAGAGCAAGTTGTTCAAGTATTAAATTTTGATATTCACTTGGTAAAAGACTTTAGAGGAAGAAGATATATTGAAAGAGTAACAGAATGTATACCAGTAGAAGATAAAAATGAATATACATTTGACCATAGAAATGAAAAGACATTAGAAGGAAAATTTGACAAATTTTTTGATAATGCAACACATTATTTTACAAAATCAACAGATAAAAAATTATATGTTTATAGAAATGTATTAGAAAATATTGATGGAGAATATGTCATGACAAATCCAATTACAGATCATAATATCAAGGAAATGAGAAATAATATGGATGAATCTGATATAGAAGGATTTGACAAATTTATTGAAAGAAATTGGGGAATCAAACATAAAGAAACTGTAAGAGTAGGTGCGAATGAAGAAAGAAGAGGAAGACCAAGAAAAACCGAAATATAGAAGAAAAGGAGGTGCTATTCTAAGTGTCTAATCAAGTTATTTTTTACATAATGGGTGGATCGGTAGCTGTATTGGTGGTAATTATATTAGTTTACTATATATTATCTAAAAAAATGCAGAAATCAGAATATAGGCAAATTAAAAAACTACAGCAAGGAACTAAAGAAAAAAGTTTTTCAATGGAAATTGTATACCAAAAATTATATATTCGATATACAAGAATACCATTTTTAAAACGATACATCCTAAAGTTAAGAAGAAGATTGGAAATCATTAATATAGATGACGAATACAATACGAGAAAAGATTCAGCAAAGATATTAACTAGGGCACTTGCAATAGTAATTCCAGTAGCATTATTAACAATCATTATTACGATGAGTAATTATCTAATTATGTTTACATTGTTGATATTTGAGTTGTTTATGATAGATACTTTAATTGATGGTTCAATTGATAAAAAAGATACAAATCTATTAAAAGAACAATTAGACTTTTTTTCAGAAATTAGACATGCTTATCATGAATTTAACATGGTAGAAGAAGCCATATATCAAGTATCACAAGATGATGAAATGGATATATCAAGACAGGGAGAAAAAATCTATGAGACATTAATTGCAGATGACCCTGAAATGGAACTAGAAAAATATTATGATATTGCACCAAATGTATTCTTAAAAGAATTTGCAGGTATATCTTACTTAACAAAAGAATTTGGTGATAGAAAAGTCAATGGTGCTTCTTTATATTTGAGAAATATCAATAATATTACAAAAGAAATGCAACTAGAGATATTGAAAAGAGATAAATTAAATTATGTATTCCAAAGTTTATCTTTAATATCTATTGCACCTATATTATTGCTAGAACCACTAAAAAGTTGGTCAATTAGTAATTTCTCATTTACACAAAGTTGGTATGAAGGTAAACCAGGAATGATTGTTCAAATCTTAATCTTGATATTAACAATTATATGTTATGTGTTAGTTAGAAGATTAAAAGATAATGGTTCAACAGGAATGAATACAAAAAACACAGAAAATCCATGGCAGGCAAAATTATATAAGAAGAAATTTGTAAAAAAGATTGTAGATTTATTTCTTCCAAAAGATGGAACAAAAGAATACAGGAAAGTACAACAATTATTAAAAGATGCAGCATCTCATTTAAGAATGGAATGGCTATATATTAACCGAATATCTCTAGCAATTGTAACTTGTATTGTATCCTTAATTGTATTTGTATATTTACATCAATTAGCAATTGATTATGTATATACAGAACCGACAACGACATATGATATTTTGCGGAGAAATGACGGAAAAGGATAGAGCGACAGCAATGGAATTAACAGAACATGATAATGAAGTTATTGATATGTTTAGAGGTAATTTAGATACAACGGTAGAACAAGTCGAATTGGCACTAGGAAGATTTGATTTCTATGATGGTTTAAAAGATGAGGAACTAACTGCTGCAGCACAAAGAATATTTGATAAAATTCAAATTGTTAATAGTGAATATTTACAATGGTTTGAAGTATTATTATCTTTCGTATTTGCAATTATTGGATATATGGCACCAATATGGATGTTGTTGTTCCAAGCAAAAATGAGACAAATTGAAATGGAAGATGAGGTAATGCAATTCCAAACAATTATCTTAATGCTTATGAGAATTGAAAGGGTTAATGTTGAGATGATTTTGGAATGGCTAGAAAGATATGCCAATATCTTTAAGGAACCAATTGGAAAATGTTTAAATAACTATGAAGCTGGTGCATGGGAAGCACTAGAGGAAATGAAAGAAGAAATTAGTTACATGCCACTTGTTAGAATTGTAGAAAGTATGCAAGCAGCAGTAGAAAAGATACCAATCAGAGATGCATTTGATGAATTAGAGTCAGAAAGAGACTATTATCAAGAAAAAAGAAAAGAATCAAATGATAGATTAATCAAAAGAAAAGGTATGATAGGAAAAGCAATTGGATTTGCACCAATGGTATGTATGTTTGTTGGGTACCTAATTATACCGTTAGTATTTATAGGATTAACCAGTATGTCAAGTTCATTTAATACGATGATGACACAAACTTAAGATTTGTAGATAAAGGAGGAAATATATCATGGAAAATGCATCAAAAGCATTAATTATGGCAGCAAGTATATTAATAGGAATTGTTATTATTTCCGCCTTTATCTTAATGATGAGTAATTTAACAAATTATCAAGAAAAATCTTATCAATCCAATTTAAGTGATCAGATAGCAGAATTTAATAATCAATTTACGACTTATGCTAGAGATGGAATAAGAGGAAGTGATATGATATCACTAATGAATAGAGTGGTAGATTATAATACTAGATATACAGGAACAGAAGGCTATACAAAAATGCAAGTTACGATTAATATGAATGGATATAATCATGATTTGGTATTTGAAGGTACTAATCAATTAGTCACTAGAAATGAATATAATCAAGACAATATAGATGAAATTGTAGGAAAACCTTCTTCTGTAACAGGAGATATCACAGATGGTAAAATTAGAGACATTGAAAAAAAATATGAGCAAAAGTATTGTAATCAACTTGCGGCTGAGATTTCTAATATTAAGTCAATTATACAGAACACGAGATTAAGTTCAACACAAAAAGATAAAGCATTTGATGATGAAGAAATTTTGCCAAAACCGGTTTCTTCATATACTGGAGGTTTAAATAAAATATATGAAGATGCTAAAACTTATTATGAGTATGTACAATTTAAAAGAACCTATTTTAATTGTATAGGAACCCCAGAATATGATTCAAATACAGGAAGAATCATAAAATTAGAATTTGAATGTACAGGAGTAGGAGTTTAATATGGAAAATGCATCAAAAGCATTGTTAATGGCTGCAGGTGTTCTAATAGGTCTTATGATTATTTCATTAGCTGTATTGTTATTTGCAAGTTTTGGAGGTACCTCGAGCCAAATACATGATAATGTTGAAGAAAATCAAATATCACAATTTAATAGTCAATTTACTTCTTATGAAGGAAAAGAAAATGTGACAATTTATGATGTGATTACAATGGCGAATTTAGCAACAGAAAATAATAAGTATTATGAATTTCCTCGAAGATCAACTATTGCAACAGGAGAAGATAGATATATAACTATTCTGCTAAATGGTACGGCAATAGAATATGGACTAAATGATCAAAGTACCAATATAGAAAAAGAGTATAATAAGATTATTTCACAAGATGTAAATGAAATAACTGCAACATCAACAGAATTAAAAAAATACAATGTAACCACAACAATCAGTGATATAACCCAAAGAGTTTATCTTGTTGAATGTAGAGAAAAATAACAAAAAAATAAAGGTGAAATTCATGAAAAAGATGATTGTATTTTTAATAATTGTATTAATCATTGTTGCTACAGTAGCATATATGTACTTAAATTATAAAGCAACATACAATGAGGCACAGATAAAAAATGCACAATATGAAAGTTATGAGGAAAAAGAAATTTTCGGTACAGATTTAGCGACATTAATTAATAAAGCAGTAGATGATAATACAAAAAATAATATAGAAAAAGAAAATACAGGTTTATATGCAGATAATGGAACAGATTCCATTAGAATAGATATCTTTTTTACAGATGATGGTGAAGTACATACGATGGAAGAAATTTATAATAGTGGAACAGATACATTTATGCGTTATTATAATCAAATTAGATTTAAATGTACAGAAATTGAGCATCACAGTAAGACAGGAAGAGTAAGCTATATGTATTTTGAACAAATAGCTAGTTAATATGTTATTAAAGTTACTAAAGAAATTTAGTAAAAATATATAAATTAAATAAAATCATATAAAAAAAAGGGAGGAATTTATTATGGAAAATGCATCAAAAGCATTAATTATTGCTGGAGCTATATTACTTGCAATTTTAATTATTTCTTTAGGAATTCTAATTTACAACCAAGCATCAAGTGTTGTAAATGAAAACACAATGGATAGTGTTGAAGTTTCACAATTTAATACACAATTCACACAATATGAAGGGACAAAATCAGGATCAACAGTAAGATCATTGGCACAATCTGTATTATCAAGTAATGTGGCACAAGATGATGATGATCGAAAAGTTACACTTGTTGTAAAAGAAAGTGCTGCAGGTGGAGAAACAACAATTGTATCAACAACTACAGATCAAATTACAAATTTAAATAAGATTAGTACAGGTGGAACTTATGATATTCAATGTTCATATTCAACAACAGGTGCAAATTCTGGATTAGTAACAAAGATAACAGCAACAAAACAATAATTGAAAATAATAATTGATAGAAAGGATGATATATTATGGAGAACGCATCAAAAGCATTAATTATCGCAGGAGCTATATTACTTGCAATTTTAATTATTTCTTTAGGAATTCTAATTTACAACCAAGCATCAAGTGTTGTAAATGAAAACACAATGGATAGTGTGGAAGTTTCACAATTTAACACACAATTTACACAATATGAAGGGACAAAATCAGGATCAACAGTAAGATCATTGGCACAAGCTGTATTATCAAGTAATGTGTCACAAGATGATGATGATCGAAAAGTTTCTCTTACTGTTGTAGATGGTGGATCAAACTATCAAATAGTAACAACTTCTACAGATCAAATTGATAATTTAGAAAAGATTAGCACAGGAGGAACTTATGATATTGAATGTGCATATTCAACAACAGGTGCAAATTCTGGGTTAGTAACAAGTATAACAGCAACCAAAAAATAATAGGAAAAGAAAGGATGATATACTATGGAAAATGCAGCAGATGCTTTAAAAATGGCGGCGGCCGTATTGGTTTTTGTAATGGCATTGGGAATTAGTATATCATCTTTTTCTCAAGCCAGAGCAACAGCAGATGTTTTAATTACTTATTCAGATAGAGACACGGTAACAGAATATGCGGAAGATACAGGTGAAAGAACGAGAATGGTCGGAAAAGAAACCATTATACCAGCTATTTATAGAGCATATAAAGAAAATTATAGAATTCAATTTTATGAATCTGATGGTGTAACACCAATTACATTATATGAAAAAAAAGAAGATGGAGAAACTGTAGAGGTTAATTATATAGACTTAGAGAGAGAAGTTATAGGAAATGCTTTACAGCAAGATAATTTTATAATGGCATTATTATATGGTACAAAAGGGACATATAAAAAAGCAGATGGAAGCACAATGAATTTTAATGAATATTTGGATGAATTAGATGCGAATAATTCAACGATAACCTTGAATTCTGAAGGAATTTGTGATAAAATATTAGAAGGAAATACTTTTGAAGAAAAATATGGTGTATATTATCAAGATGATTTATTGCCAGAAAATTATGATCCTGATACAGATATTAGTGGTCAGTATGATGATTCAGAAACACCAGATGCCAATAAAACGAAAAAAAGAGTTATATCATATTGTAGACAATAACATATGTACAATATAATAATGGTATTATAAGGAGGAAAAATATTATGGGAGATTCATTAATGACAATTGTTGCAATTGTATTGGCTGCAGTTTTAATGTTTGTTTTTCCATTAATGTCAATGTCAGATAGAAGTGATGATATATCACAATTGACTGTTAAGACAGCAACAACAGAATTTGTTGATAATGTGAGAACAACAGGAAGATTATCATTAGACGATTATTCAGCATTTGAACAAGAAATTTCAGCAACTGGAAATTCATATGATATTGAAATGGAAGTAAAAGTATTAGACGAAAATCCAGGAAAGAAAACCACACAGGCAAGTTCTACAAAAATAGGTGAGAATGTATATTATTCAATGTATACATCACAGATTTTAGACACAATTGCTCCAAGTGATGGAACAAGTAAGGTACTTGCATTAAAAGAGGGGGACATGTTTTCAACAAGTGTAAGAAACACAAATACAACTTTATCACAACAATTGAAAAACTTCTTTTATACAGTAGCTGGAAATGATACATATACAATTGCTGCAGAACATGGTGGATATGTAACAGCAAATGGAAGTGCAAATTAGAATTGTAATATATTATGAAATAGCCTGTAATTCAATCGTTACAGGCTATTAAAAAATAAAATACAAAGGAAAGATTGAATTATGATGAAATATCAATACTTAGCTGTAATTTTTGTAATCATAATGTTACCAATATCATTGGTATTTTCAGCATATATTAGTGCACAATTGGATACATTAGATTTACAGATATCATATGATACAAAATTAGATAATACAACATATGATGCCATAAAGGCATTTCAATTAAATACAGTAAATAGTAGTACATCAGATTTAACCAACTCAAAAATTAGAGATATAGAAGCAGCAGCCAATAGTTTTTTTACATCATTAGCAACAAATTTTAATATGGCAGGATATAATAGTGATATTTTACAGGAATATGTACCAGCATTGGTTTTTACATTATATGATGGATTTTATATTTATTCACCATTTGAAAATACACTAGATGAAGAAACGAGAAGTCGCCTGCCAGCAAATGCTACTTATACAGGAGGAGAAGAAGTTACAGGTTTGAAGCCATATATTTACTATAGTTGTCGATATGTAAAAGGAAATATAGATGTTACCATTACCTATTCATTAGATAATTATATTACTGTACAAGGAACAGATAAAAATGGAAATGGAATTAATGATGCAGGTTATTTAATTGATGATGTAACATATAATAGTGGTACAGGCCAAGTAACCTATAGAGGAATTACGATAGAACCTGAAACACAATTAAGAGAATATGTAGGGCCCACTTCATATGCATATATTAAAATAAATGGTGTAAAATATTATTTGGATGATAGAGATTCTACAAATCAAAGATGGTTTACTATTACAAATGGAAAGATGAGTTATGTAGCAACACCGTTTAGAAGTGAAGATAATGATATGGGATATCGTTATTATAAAGAAGCTTATGAGTTTAAACAAAGATTAAATGATTATGGAATTTTAGATTTAAGATCAGCGAATGCGGTAAGTCCAGAGGGCACAGCTTTAACGCCTGTAACAGATATAGATGGAAATGTTATATATGATTTTACAGGAACAAATGGACAAGATAAAATCTTTGATTTTTCAGATAATGGAGGAACTTCTCATATTGAGGAGAGAGATTCTAATTTTAATGATCATAGATTGGCTGTTATTCGATATGTTGTTGAAACAAATTTGTCAGTTGCATTGGCAAACTATAACAATTATGGAACAGGAACATATGAATTTAGAATGCCAAAATTAGGAGAAGAAGACTGGAGTAGAATATTAAATAATGTTTCTCTAATAAGCTTTTTACAAGGATTAAGCATCGGAGGAAAAATTTATAATGGTTATTCTGTTATTAATAATAATAAAAATGAAGAAGTGGTAACAGAAGATTCTATTTATATTGTTGAGGATGTTACAGTACCAGATACTAGTAATAGTACTTATCATAGAGTGACACATGAAGGTTTGCAAAACATGGTAAATGAAACGACATCAAAAGGCGTATTTAACATTGATTTTGAAAGAAAATCTTTAGGAAGCACTTCCTCAGAAACGACACTTTACTATTTTCCAAAAAGAGATTTAGGGTGTTATACTTGTTTTGTAGCACAAACAAATGTGGTTGGTGGATATGATAATGTATATGATTATTTAGATAGTATTAGTAGTACAGCAAATGGTAGAATTCTGGCAAAAATATATTATACAGCATTAGGAAGAGAACGATATAGTATGTATAAAGTATTTAGAAATCCAGAGGAACATGTAAATCAATTTAGATAGTTTTTAATATAATACCAAAAATAGAAATCTTGAAAAAAGATTTCTATTTTTGTATTTGAATGAATAGAAAAATTTATAAAGTTAATAATATCAATTAGAAGAAAGTAGGAGAATTATGAAAAAATTTTTCAAAAAAATGATATTATTAACTATTTTAATGATTATTTATGTGTATATATTGGTTATTAGCAATATACCAGATAAAATTACCATATTTGAAGGAGAAAATTTATCATTAAAAACAATTTTCGGCATTACACTCAATTCAGAAGATGAAGTTTTAGAGGTTTCTGCAAATTCGGGAGAAAAAACAATTCATAAAATTGGAAATGAAACAGTATCTGTTAGTTTATTTGATAAACTATTTCTAAAAAGTGTAGATGTTTCAGTTTTGCCAAAAACAACTGTGATTCCTGTTGGAAATGTTGCAGGAGTAAAATTATATACAAATGGAGTATTAGTTGTAGGAATGTCAGAAATAGAGGGAGAAGATAGCAAAACATATAAACCATATGAAAATACAGGAATAGAAGAAGGAGATACAATCGTTAAAATCAATGATAATTTAATTAACTCAACAGATGATTTAATAGAAAAAGTGAATATGTCAAATGGTGAAAAAGTAGAAATAGAATATATACATGATGAAGAAACTAAAGAATGTAGTATCACACCGGTAAAAACCAGCAAGGAAGAATATAAGTTAGGGTTATGGGTGAGAGATAGTGCAGCAGGTGTTGGAACCGTTACTTTTTATGAACCATCAACACAAAGTTTTGGTGCATTAGGTCATGGAATTACAGATATTGATACAGGAGATTTATTAAATATTGCATCAGGAGAATTTGTAACAGCAAAAATACTAAATATAAAAAAAGGAGAAAATGGTAATCCTGGAAAAATTCAAGGAACTGTAGAAGAACAAGAAACCATTGGTGAAATTACCAAAAATACAGAATTTGGGATATATGGAAAAATACAAGATTTATCTAGTTTAAATATTGATACAAGCAAAGAAATGGAAGTTGCTATGAGGGAGGAAATAGAATTAGGAAAGGCAACCATTTTATGTAGTTTAGATAATCAAACTGTAAAAGAATATGAGATTGAAATAACAAAAATATATAGGGATAATAATTATGATAACAAAAGTATGGAAATAAAAGTGACAGATGATGAATTAATAGAAAAAACAGGAGGCATTATTCAAGGGATGAGTGGATCACCCATCATACAAAATGGAAAATTTATTGGCGCAGTAACACATGTTTTAGTAAATTCATCAACAGAAGGCTATGCTATATTTGGAGATTTAATGTTAAAACAATCAAAAGAAGTGAACTAAAAGGGATTTTGGGGACGGACTCATTTTTCCCTTTTTTAATTTTAGAAACAGAAAAAATATAGAATATAAAGTCATTACACGATTTTGTATAAGCTAAATTTTCACAGAAATTCTAAAAGAAAAAAACGAGCCTCTTTCATTCAGGCTCAATCAAGTGATATATTCATTTCGCATAATATGTCGAATGTGATTGGAGTACTTGTACTCTTTCTAAGTAAAAAATAAATGAGGAAGCGCGAATTCTTGCAGCGAGAGGCTCATTTATTTTTTATGTAGAAAGAGTAATGTACGTATTGAGCCGAGACATTTATAAGAAATGAATATATCACTTGATTGCCCATGAACATTCCTCGTTTTTTTCTTTAAGAATTTCTAGTTTCAAATTCAGATACGCAAAATCGTTTCATTTTTTTATATTCTATATTTTTTTCTTACCGAATTTTTTTAAAGGGAAAAATGAGTCCGTCCCCAAAATCCCTTTTTTAATCAACTAGCATTGGACCAATATTGGTAACTGTTCCAGCACCTAATGTTAATACAATATCATCTTTTTCAACATGTGTTTTTACATAGTCTGTGCATTCGTTAAAATCAGGTATATACAAAGCATTTTTTCCTAAAGATTGAAGTTTATCCACTAAATCTTTAGAAGAAATATTATAAGTATTAGTTTCTCTAGCAGCATAAATATCTAATACAATAACATGGTCAAAATTCATTAATGCATTAGCAAAATCATCTAATAAATTTTTTGTTCTACTATATGTATGTGGTTGAAAAATAACCCAAGACTCATGATATATTTTATTCATTAAAGATTTTGCAGTGGCAATAATTTCTGTTGGGTGATGTCCATAATCATCATAAACACTTGCCATATCATTGATTTTTCCTTTATATTCAAATCTTCTATGCGCACCAGTAAATTCTAATAGTGCAGATTTGATAATATCTAAAGATATGTCATATTTCATACAAATAGAAAGGCATGCAAGAGCATTTGAAACATTGTGTTTACCAGGAACAGATAATTGGAATGTATCCAAAAATTTATTATGATAGTAAACATCGAATTTTGCAAAGCCATCATTATTAAATTCTATATTGGTACCATAAACGTCAACATTTTTATTAGAGATACCATAGGTAATTATGCTAGCATTTGTTTCATTAGCTAATTCTAAACAATTCGCATCGTCTCCATTTAAAATTAAAATACCATCATCAGGTAATAATTTGACATATTTAATAAAAGCCTTTTTTATATTTTCCAAATTTTTAAAATAATCTAAATGATCATTATCAATATTTAAAATAATTTCAGCTTTAGGACTAAATTTTAAAAAACTTTCTACATATTCACAAGCTTCTATGATAAAATGTTCACTATTTCCTACTCTGTAATTTCCATCTAATTGTTTTAAATAGGCACCAACTTGTATACTAGGGTCTGTTAAAGCTTTCATAAAACAAAGAGAGACCATAGAGGTTGTGGTGGTTTTTCCATGTGTTCCAGAAATACAAATGGTATCTTTAAAACATCTTGTAATTTCTCCTAAAAAATCAGCTCTTTCAATTGTTGGAATATTTTGTTTTTTGGCTTCCATCATTTCAGGATCATCTGATTTAATGGCAGCAGAATAAACAACAACATCAGCTTTTTTTACATCTTCTATATTATGTCCAATTGTAACTTTTATTCCTCGCTTTTTTAATATTTGAACAGATTCAGAATCAGCCAAATCAGAGCCAGTAATGTGAAATCCCCAGTTATGAAGAATTTCAGCAATGCCACTCATGCTGACACCGCCAATTCCAATCATATGTATATTTTTATATTTTCTTAAATTATCTATATTAGGCATGAAAAGACACTCCTTTGTAAATATTTGATTAGCATAAAATTTCAAAAGGAATTATATAATTATATGATGAAAATTTCAATACTTTTAAGAAAATTTATGGGATAAATACATGTAATAATTACAATTCACGGTTTTAAATAGAGAGTAATTAGAATGTTGATATATACATATTTTTAAAGTTTCTCGGCTACCCTTCATTATGCTTAACAAATTCTAACGATAAAGCCATAACAATACCCGGAAACAGGACCCTTTATGGCTTTATCTTAAGAATTTGTAAAACAATTCCGGTCGCATTCGAATTCTTTAAAAATATGTATATATCAACATTCTATTGGCTGTGAATTGTAACATATATTTTAGTATATTAAAAATTTTGAAAAGTGTTACTTTTGTCGGTTACAAAAATTAGTATTTAGTTGCGATAAAGCCAGTTTTTTTTCTTTACAATAAAAAATATAAAAAAATGTAAAAAAAAGAAGGAAAAAAATTTTTTATGGAGAATAATATAATTGTACATAAGAGTAAAATATGTACAAAAATTTTTTAAAACTTAAGGAAGGTAGGTGCACTACAAAATGCAAATCACAGATGTACGTTTAAGAAAAGTAAATTCAGAGAACAGAATGAAAGCTGTTGCTTCTGTAACATTCGATAACGAATTCGTAATTCATGATATCAAAGTTATCGAAAGTCAAAATGGATTATTTATAGCTATGCCAAGTAGAAAAACTCCAAACGGAGAATTCAAAGATATAGCTCATCCAATCAATGCTGAAACTAGAGAGAAAATTCAAAAAGCTATATTAGAGGCTTATGAAGCTCCAGAAACAGAGGAATCAGCAGAATAATAAATAAAGTTTATAAAATAAAAGCAGGATACATTTTGTATCCTGCTTTTATTCGTTTGTTAAAAAAATAAATTTCATAACATATGGCACAAAAAAATACTTAAACTAAATAAACTATATAAGTACCTTTTTGAAATTGCATTCCCATGAGCTTTCCATAAGACTCTTTTATACAGTCGAATATATATATGCCATCTTCTTGTACCTGATAAACTACACCAGAGTTTTCTAAAAAAGTTTGAAATTTTCTGAATTTTTTATCCGTATATATAATATAGCGATTACAATTCCTTTTTAATTCGTTCAAATCTCTGGAATGATTTTCTAACCTTACTTTTTCAATAATAGCTTCTCGTTGCTTTTTTGATAATTGTGTCTTGGGTAAAGAAAAATTTCCAAGATATCCACGAATAGGAGAAGAAATCAAAGGAACAGAACTTTGATTGTCAAAGTAAGAATTCCAAAGATCCTTCAATTTGTTTAAAAGTACAGTATACACATCATAACAGTAATAATATTTGCCTATGAAACATTCATCATCTGAAGAAGCCATCTGCATGTCACCACATCGATCATTTCCATAGTTCCATGGCCAAAAACCAATGATAATATTGTGACAAATGCGAATATCATCTTCATAGATATCTGCATAGACACGATAAAATGCACTTTGTTTATCTGTTTTGCGAATAAAACGGATTTTGTACGTATGATAGTTTAAAAAAGTACAATAAGTAGAACCAAAAATCACATACAAAATGCCAAGATCTGTAGCGATTTGTTGTTCAGAACGAGTGTCTTTTTCGTAATGTACTTCTTGCTGTCTTCGTTCAAAGTGCATGTTCTGGTAAGACTGTGTATTTGCTTCAGAGTTATACGGATGGTTGTTAGCGTTCATAGTAGGATTACTTTGGTAGTATGTATATCCCATACTAGTTGTACTGCTTTCAGACTCGCGTAAGATTCCATATTTTTTTTCATATGCTAATAATTTGTTTTCAACTTTTTTCAAAAGCCGTATAGCAGTTTCTTGTTCTGGTCCGTTGTCAAGTATGATACGTGATTTTAGCTGATTAAATCGATGTTTTAATTTTGCATATTCATCTGAATAAAAATTGGGTTTCATGTTTATTACGGTGCCTCCATACATTTCAAGATTTTACTTGTCTAGAAGGAGAGATTTCTCCTTCTAGATTTAAACTTACAGTTACAGCTGACTATTAGTCAGCATAGGATTTTTTCTAATAGCAGTATGCTGTAATTTTCAAAAATAAGTTACATAGTAATGCTCTGAATACTCAATTTTGTGTAAGTATTCTTCAATAGTTTCCTCCGGAGTTTCTCTGTTTACAATAAAAGCTTTACAATTCTTCATGATTTGTGGTATCTCATCAAAGAGTTGCAGAAAAAATGATTGTTCAACAGAAAAAATAAGACCCTTGTACTTGCCCATTTTTTTAGCTGCCTCCCGATATTTCCTCCGATTGTACCAAAATTCTAATTTGTCACACATACGGATATAGGAACTTATCTGCTTTTCATAAAGTTCCTTTAAGACTGCTATGTTATGCAGGGTTATATCTTGAGGGTGAAGTTCTAGGTTTCCTACAAAAACAGGTTTTCTTCCGAGCATTACGCGGAGTTCATTTACTCTATTTCTATAGAAATGGATTTTCTCGAGTTGCTTGAAAAGCCTTTCAACTTCTTTGAAGGCTTTTTTTATGTCTGAGACAATAAAAGTCTTTTCAAACCAAATTTTAGCGAATGGAAGCTGTTCAAGGACAAAATTTCCTGGCAGGGTGTTTTCCAATTTAGCAGTTTGTGAATAAAAATCTAAACATTCTGCATATATTTGAGGAAAATCTCTTGGATCCCAATAATCAAAGTCTACCATTGGAAAATTCTGATGTTCTTTGATTTTGGAAATCAGGTTTACAGTTGCTACTGCATAGGAAAGCAGTTTATCAACATCTTCTTCAAAAAAAGTTTGTTGATATTGTCTTTCTAGTTTCCACCGATTTATCGAATAGTCGGTACAATCAGTGGAGTCCTGCATTTTGCTAAGAGAAGCTTTATACTCCTGATCCATAATTTGAGAAGGAGTAGCCTCGTAATGAGCATTGTGGTTAAAAAAATCCTGGGTTTGATTGTAAATAATCATTTTATATCCTCCTTGTGTAAGTTTTATGTGTAGAAGTATATCATATTTTACATAATATTTCAATATAAATTTTTTAGATAAAAGCTTGAAAAACAACTAGAAACAATGTAAAATAGTATAGATTATTGTTTGGAAAGAGGAAAGAACATGTTTTTAATAGTAGGTTTAGGAAATCCTGAAAATGAATATGCCAATACAAGACACAATATGGGATTTGACACAATTAACAAATTAGCAAAACAATATGCAATCGAAATGAATAAAAATAAATTTAAAGGAATTTATGGAACAGGAATGATAGAAGCTGAAAAAGTCATTCTTTTAAAACCACAAACCTATATGAATTTAAGTGGAGAAAGTGTGATAGAAGCTATCCATTTTTATAAAATCGATTTAGAAAAAATCATTGTTATCTATGATGATATGGATGTAGAACCAGGGAAAATAAAGATAAGAAAAAAAGGAGGACCAGGTTCTCATAATGGAATGAAATCTGTTATACAAAATTTGAATTCAGAGGAATTTACCAGAATCAGAGTGGGAATTGGAACACCTGAATACAAAAATGATAGAATTCAGTATGTAATAGGAAAAATTTCATCAGAAGAAGATAGAAAAAAATTAGATGTGGGAACAGATTATGCAAAACATGCAGTGATAGAAATCATAAAAAATGGTGTAGATTCAGCAATGAATAAATTTAATTAAGCAAGAGAGGGAAAACAAGATGTTAGAATTAATTATAAAAAGAAAGAAAAAGCAAAGACAAATTGCATTATTAGAAGATGGAAATTTAATAGAATATTATGAAGAAGGGGAAGAAGATAGTAAAAACGAAGGAAATATATATATAGGTATTGTAAAAGATATTGTAAAAGGAATGCAAGCTGCTTTTGTAGATATAGGTATAGAAAAAAATAGTTTAATTCATTTAAAAGATATTTTAGAAAAGAAAGATGAAAAAAAAGAGAAAACAAATTTTAGTGAGGATATTAGTACTGTTATAAAACCAAATCAAAAATTATTGGTGCAAATCAAAAAAGATAGCAATGAAAAAAAAGGAGCAAGAATATCAACACATATTAATTTACCAGGAAAATATATTGTTCTTATGCCAAATACAGATATTATTACAATTTCACAAAAAATAGAAAATAAGGAAGAGCAAGAGAGACTAATTAAAATAGTAAGAGAACATATTTCAAAGGGAAATGGTGCAGTTATTAGAACATCTGCAGAAGGAAAAGAAAAAGAAATTATAGAAGACATAAAATATGTAGAAAGTAAATGGGAGAAGATTATTAAAGAGAGTCAGGATGAAAAGCAAAAGGTACCAAGACAAGTATATAAAAGTGAAGATATTGTTGAAAAAATGCTAATGGATTTATCATGCAAAGGTCTTTCACAAGTTATTGTAAATGATAGTATAGATTATAATGAAATTAACAAAATAAAGAGTGAAAATCAAGAATATAAAAACTTACCAATCGTAGTAAAAAGTGAAGAATCTATTTTTGATATCTATGATTTAGAACAACAAATCAATAAAATTAGCAATAGAAAAATATGGCTAAAGTGTGGAGGATTTATTACAATCGATAAAACAGAAGCATTAACAGCTATAGATGTTAATACTGGAAAATATACAGGAAATAAAACAATGGAAGATACCGTTTTTAAAGTCAATAAAGAAGCAACTATTGAAATTGCAAAACAATTAAGGCTTAGAGACATAGGAGGCATCATCATTATTGACTATATAGATATGCAAGAAGAAAAAGATAAAAGAGAAATAGAAAATTTACTAAGAGAAGAATTAAAAAAAGATAGAAGCAAAACACAAATAGAAGGATTTACAAAACTAGATCTAATGGAAATGACCAGAAAACATATATGTAGCCATAAAAATTGAATGTTGGGGACGTGTCAAATCGTTCAATTTTTGAACGAAAGGGACAGACCCATTGGTAATAATAAAGAAAAATAAGCACATAATAATAATTTTATTAAAAAAGAGAGAGGATACACCAAAAAATGAATGTAGGATTTATATCACTAGGTTGTAGTAAGAATTTAATTGATACAGAATGTCTAATAGGAATATTTAAAGATAATCGATTCCAGATTGTTAATGAAGAAGAAAAAGCAGATATTCTAGTTATTAATACTTGTGGGTTTATAGAATCTGCTAAAGAAGAGGCAATTAATACTATATTGGAAATGGCAGAATACAAAAAACAAAGATGCCAATATTTAATTGTTATGGGATGTCTAGTTCAAAGATATTATGAAGAATTAGTAAAAGCTTTACCAGAAGTGGATTTGTTCATAAAAATAGAGGATTATGATAAATTATGGGATAAAATAGAAGATTTACTAAAAAGAGGCATTGTCCAAAAAGACAAGAAAAAGACGAGCAAAAAAATAAGCGAAATACCACAAATGCCGATGTTTACTGAGCAAGAATTTTTGAATAGAACCATTACAACAGGAAAGAATTATGCCTATATAAAAATAGGGGAAGGATGCAGTAATAAGTGTACATATTGTGCAATACCATATATCCGAGGACCATTTGTAAGTAGAAAAATGGAGGATATTCTAGAAGAGGCAAATATGCTAGCGAAAAAAGGAATCAAAGAATTAATTGTGATAGCACAAGATACAACAAAATATGGTATGGATATATATGGAGAATCGAAATTAGCAGAATTATTGGAAAATTTAAGTAAAATAGAAGGAATACAATGGATTCGTTTCTTGTATGCATATCCAGAAGGTATTACAGAAGAACTGATTCATGTCGTTGCAAATAATGATAAGATTGCCAACTATTTTGATATACCAATCCAACATATTTCTAATACAGTATTAAAAAGAATGAATCGAAAAACGAGTAAGGAGCAAATAGAAAATTTATTAGAAACAATTCGTAAAAACATACCAGATGTTGTTTTAAGAACAAGTTTAATTGTAGGATTTCCAGGAGAAACAAAAGAAGATTTTGAAGAGTTAAAAGAATTTGTAAAAGTTGCAAAGTTTGATAAATTGGGGACATTTATGTATTCGAAAGAAGATGGAACACCAGCAGAAAAATTACCAAATCAAATTCATGGAAATACAAAGAAAGCAAGATATAATCAAATTATGCAAATACAACAAGAAATTTCCAAAGAAATTCAAAGTAAAAAAATGGGTAAAACATATGAAGTACTAATTGAAGATATGTCCTTTGATGGAAAATATTATATAGGAAGAACCATGCAAGATGTACCAGAAATGGATGGAATTGTGTATATAAAAAATGAAACAGATAAAAAGCCAGAAGAAATTGTAAATCACTTTATAAAATGCAAAGTAACAGAGGTTAGTGATTATGATTTAATAGCTGAAATGATTTAGTCACCTAGAGATTAGGTGACTTTTATATATGTGTTTCATTTTACTAAAACCTTAAAAAGTGGTATAATATATAGTGATAAAGAGTGTAGAAAGGAGTTTATTATGAAAAAAATTGTTTTGACAGACTATTATTTCTTCGAGGGGAAGTACTCGAAGGTGCCTCAGAGCGAGGTACGGAAACTAAAAAAAGGAGCGACATTTTCTTTGAAAAAAAGAACGATTACACTTAAGTTTTCTTCCAATTTAAAGAAGAGAACGAAAAAGGAAATGGCAGATTTTATCGAAGAGTCGCTTTGTAGCAGAAGAAAGAGCATAAAGGAAACCATACAAGATACTTCCATGCTTTACGATGTGAGGATTGCTTACACAATAAAGTGTGGAAAAAAAGTGATACTTTTTATCAGAACTCCGTAGGGTGTGGCGCTGCCACCCCTTATTTTTATATAAAAAAAGAATCTTTTATGGTAATTCTACATAGATTTTTTTAGATAAATGGAAATTACTTGAAAAATCGCATATAATCTAGTATAATATTGATATTGAAAACGAGAAAGAAAAGGTGGAATAAAATTATGAAAAAAAGAGTATTAACGGGAGATAGACCAACAGGAAAATTACATATAGGACATTATTTTGGTTCATTAAAAAAGAGAGTAGAAATGCAAAATAGTGGAGATTATGATATCTATATATTAATTGCAGATGTGCAAGCTTTAACAGACAATTTTAATCATCCAGAAAAAGTAAGAAAAAATGTAAGAGAATTAGCAATGGATTATTTATCATGTGGAATTGATCCAGAAAAAACAACGATATATATTCAATCTATGATACCAGAAACAGCAGAATTGACCGTATATTATTCAAATTTGGTAACGATTGCACGACTTCAAAGAAATCCAACAGTCAAAACAGAAATTGCTCAAAAGAAAGAATTATTTGGAGAAAGTGTTACATATGGATTTTTAGGATATCCAGTAAGTCAAGCTGCTGATATTACGACTTTTGAAGGAGAATTAGTTCCAACAGGTGAAGACCAAGAACCATTAATTGAACAATGTAGAGAAATTGTTAGAAAATTTAATAGTATTTATGGAGAAGTATTAACAGAACCTAAAATTGTATTATCAGAAGGAAAAAGAATTAAGGGATTAGATGGTAACGAAAAAATGGGAAAATCTCTTGGAAATGCTATTTATTTATCAGATTCAGAAGAAGAAATCACAAAAAAAGTTATGAGCGCAGTAACAGATCCAAATAGAATAAAAAAAGATGATTTAGGAAATCCTGATATATGTATGGTAGCATATTATCATAAACTATTTTCAACAAAAGAAGAAATCGATACCGTATGTGCGGAATGTAGAGCAGGAAAAAGAGGATGTGTTGCGTGTAAAAAACAATTAGCAAAAAATATAAGTGAATATTTAAAACCAATGAGAGAAAAAAGAAAATATTATGAAGAACATCCAGAACTAGTGGATAAAATCTTAAAAGAAGGAACAGAAAAAGCAAGAAAAACAGCACAAGAGACAATGAAAAAGGTAAAGAAAGCAATGAAATTAGATTATTTTGAATAAATAGTTGCCAAAGGGGACGGGGCATTTTGGCAACTTACAATATAAGTGTGATAAAAGATAATTTTTAAATATAAATAAAGGTTGCCAAAATGCCCCGTCCCCTTTGGCAACATGGAGGTAAAAGAATGTTTACAGATTATACAAAAATCATTATCAAATCAGGAGATGGCGGAAATGGAGCTGTATCTTTTAGACGTGAAAAATATGTAGCAGCAGGTCGGACCTGATGGTGGAGATGGAGGAAAAGGTGGAGATATCTATTTCCAAGTGGATAAAGATAAAAATACATTAATTGATTTTCGATATAACAAAAAATTTAAAGCAGGAAATGGTGAAAATGGTAGTGGAAGTCATTGTAATGGAAAATATGGAAAGGACTTATATATCAAAGTTCCAATCGGTACTGTTGTAAAAGATGTAGAAACCGGAAAAGTGGTAGCAGATTTATCGACACCAGGACAAACAGAATTGGTTTTGAAAGGTGGAAGAGGAGGAAGAGGAAATTCTCATTTTGCAACTTCTACAAGACAAGCTCCTAGATTTTCAGAAGATGGAGATAAAGGAGAAGAAAAAGAAGTCATTTTAGAATTAAAATTATTGGCAGATGTAGGACTATTAGGATTTCCAAATGTCGGAAAGTCTACATTTTTATCAATCGTTACTGATGCGAAACCTAAAATTGCGAATTACCATTTTACGACTTTACAACCAAACTTAGGTGTTGTTAAAACAAAAAATGGTGATGGATTTGTCATTGCGGACATTCCAGGAATTATTGAAGGGGCAAGTGAAGGTGTAGGTTTAGGAATCCAATTTTTAAGACATGTAGAAAGAACAAGATTATTACTACACTTTTTAGATGTATCAGGACAAGAAGGAAGAAATCCAGTAGATGATTTTTATACAATTAATAAAGAATTAAAAAATTATAGTGAAAAATTAAGTACCAGAAAGCAAATTATTGTAGCAAATAAAATCGATGTACAAAATGAAGAATTGATAAAAGAAGTAGAAGATTTGGCTAAAAAAGAAGGATTAGAAATATACAAAATATCAGCAGCTACCAAACAGGGAGTACAAGAATTAATAGATCATGTAGCAGAAGTATTGAAAACATTACCAAAAGAGGAATTGGTAGAAATAGAAGATAAAAAAGTATATACATTAGAAGAAAAAGAAGATGATTGGACAATTAAGATAGAAGACGGAGTCTTTATTGTATCAGGAAGAGCAGTTCAAAGATTAATGGGAAGAGTTAACATCGAAGATAATGAGTCTATGTATTACTTACAAAAATGTTTGAAGAATATGGGAATTGAAGATAAATTAAAAGAAATGGGCGTTTGTGAAGGTGATACAGTTATATTAGAAGATTGGGAATTAGAATGGTATGAATAATAAAAAATAGAGAGTAATTCATCCAAATGAAGGGAACCCAAATTATTAGACAAAAAAGTTTAATAATTTGGGTTCATTTTTTTATGGAAAAATATTCTAAACATTTAAAATAAAAATTTGTCTACAATGTTTGATTGCTATATTGACTAGTATACAATTCATAATATTTTCCTTTTTTATTTAATAATTCTTTATGGGTACCCATTTCTACAATTTCTCCATTTTCAATAAAAGCAATTGTGTCACAGTGAACAATTGTAGATAATCTATGTGCAATAATAATGGAGGTAGAATGTTCTATTAGATTAGATAAGGCCTTTTGAACTTTAGATTCTGTTAATAAATCGATATTGCTTGTAGCTTCATCTAAAATTAAAATAGGTGGTTTTGCAAGGATCATTCTGGCAATGTTAATTAATTGTACTTCACCTTCAGAAAGAAGACTTGCGTTATGAATAACCGTATCATAGCCATTTGGCAATCGTTTGATAAATGTATCTACATAAGCTAATTTTGCAGCATGTATGACTTCTTTTTTAGAGGCAGAAGGGTTTGCATAAGCAATATTTTCATATATAGTTCCATTAAACAATTTAGAATCTTGTAATACGACACCAATCTGTTTTCTTAAAAAAGAAATATCCATATTTTGAATGTTGATGCCATCTACCAATATTTCACCACTTTGAATTTCATAAAAACGAGAAAGTAGATTAATAATAGTGGTTTTACCAGAACCAGTTTTTCCAACAATGGCAATACTTTTGTTTTGGGGAATATATAAACTTAAATTTTTTATCAAAGGTTTATCTTTTTCATAAGAAAAACAAACATTTTTAAATTCTATGTTACCCTCTAAATGAGAAATTGGTAGCAAATACTTTTGATGAAATTCAAAAGAGGTATCATGCTTCATAAATGCTAGAAGCCTTTTCATAGAAGAAATAGCCGTTTGAATTTCTGAGAAAATGGAACTTATTTCATTAAAAGGTCTTGTAAAAATATTGGCATATAATAAAAAGCTAGATATATTCCCAATGGTTAAAATATTCGATTTTGCAAAAATAATACCAATGATTCCAATTAATACATATAATGCATTAGATATAAGACGTGTACTAGGATTTGTAAGAGAAGAATAAAATTGAGCCTTATATCCATAATGATATAAAGTTGTATTTTTATTATCAAAAGTTTCTTCTATTTTTTCATCATAATGGTAGTTATCTAATGTAGGTTTACTGGAAATGATTTCTTCTATATAAGAATTCAAATTACCTAAAGTATTTGCTCGTTTATCAAACAAATGGGATGTGTTTTTTATAATGAATTTAGAAATAAAAAACATCAAAATGGATATGGCAACCAGTATAAAGGTAATTACAATATTTAATGTTAGCATCATATAAAGTGCAAGAAGAATCGTTGTAATTCCCATTAAAATTTTAGAAATATTTTGAATGAGTCCATTAGAGATATTTTCTATGTCAGTAGAGAATATATTGATGATATTTCCATTTTGTTCTTTTTCAATTGTGCTTAGTGAAAGCATATCCAACTTTTTATATAGCTTTTCTCTTAAAGATTTTGATAAATTGGTTGTATAAATAGATAAGACAAAATTAAGAATGATATTTACCACAAACAATGAAACAAAAATCACAAGTAATACAATCATGTTGTGACTAATATCTACATATCCAATACGGTCTACAATATCTCCTACAATCATCGGATAGATAATTGTTAGAACTGATGATAAAATAGATAGAACAAAGATCATTAGCATATACAGTTTTGAATATTTAAAATTTAATAATTTACTTATTTTCATCATTTTCTCCTTGTAAATCATATATTTCATTATATAGTTTGCATCTTTTTAATAATTCTGTATGTGTTCCCATATCTACAATTTTTCCATTATCCAAAACAACAATTTTGTCACAATGTATAATAGAAGAAATTTTTTGTGAAGCAATTAAACCAGTCATGTGATGTTCTTTTAAATAATGAAAAATATTGGTAATGACTTTATTTTCTGTAACCAAATCTAAGGAACTGGTGATATTATCAAATAATATAATAGAAGGACTACCAATAAAAGCTCTTGCAATATGCAATCTTTGCCTTTGTCCACCTGATAAGTTAGAAGCATTATTGGTCAATCTATAATCTAAATAGTCAGTATGTTGTGATACAAAATCGTTAGCTTCTGCAAGCATTAGTGCATTTTCGATATCTTCCTTATGGGTTGTTCTACCGAAAGCTATATTTTCAAAAATGGTATCTGTAAGAAAATAAGGATGTTCATTTATTAGATAAATGGAATCTTTTAAAAAAGTATGTTCATAATCTTTAATATTTTTTCCGAAAATAGAAATATTTCCAGAATTTACATCAAAGGTTCTGTTAAGTAAGTTAAAGATGGTGCTTTTTCCAGAAGCGGTTAAACCAATAAAACCAACAATTTCTCCTTTTTGAATTTGAAGAGAGATATTTTCTAAGAAAGGATTTGTGGTATAAGAAAATGAAACATTGTCCATTTTGATAGCAATAGGTGTATTTTCAAGAGTAGTAATCGTACCATGTTGCATATCTGGTTTTAAATTTAAAATTTCTACAATTCTAGAACTTGAAGAAAAACATTTTGTATAAATAGTAACCAAATTTGAAAGGACAACGACAGCTAGTAGCATTTCTGTTATATAATTAATAATAGCAATCATTTCTCCTTTTGTTATCATTTCAGAGTAAAATAGAGAATCACTTCTATTTAAAATAAACAATATGGTTATATTTAATACAAAAATAGAAATAGGGTTTAATACATTAGAGCAAATATTCGCGAATTTATTAAATCGATTATTAGCAATATTTAATTTTTCGAATTTATGATATTCCTTGTCCTGGGTTACAAAACTTCTAATTAATTTTAGGTTTGTTAAATTTTCTTTTATTTTTAAAGTAATCTTATCTAAATATGCATTTGCTTTACCATACAAGTTACTAGCAATTTTGGCAATGATAAAAATTAATAAAAATAGAATAACACTAGATAGAAGCACTATTAGCGCAAGCTTTACATTAATGACAAAAATCATAGAAATGGCACCGATAAAAATAAAAGGAATCCTAATTACAAGACGAATAAACATAGCCACGCCTGTTTCCAAATTTGTCACATCATTGATTATTCTATTAACGATGGCAGAAGTACCTAGCGTTTTCAATTTATATGCAGGTAAGGATTGGATATGGTAAAATAAAGATTTTCTTAAGTCTTTACTATATCCTTGCGAAGTTTTGGCTGCAATATATTGTGCAATAACAGCAAAAGAAAATCCAACAATAACCAATACTAAAAGAAATATTAAATAATAGGTGAATATATGAGCAGAAAAGTCAGTGTAATGATCAATTAAGTAGGCCATTATCATTGGTAAAGTAATTTCAATAATTGCTTCAAATAGTTTAAATAAAGGACCTAATATTAAATTCTTTTTATATTTTTTTAAATAACGAAATAATTTTTTCATAGCCTTATCCTTTTCTTATGAATTTATTTAGATGAATTATATCATAAGCTGTAAAATTAGTAAAATAGATTAAATATAAAACGAAATGCCTATTGAGCCTTCGCTGGAATTTACTTTTAAAATTAAGGAATTAGTAAAATTTTCTAATAGCAGTTGACGAAATGCAAAAAAAATGATATAAATAGTAAGTAAATTTTATGGCCCCTTGGTCAAGCGGTTAAGACGCCACCCTCTCAAGGTGGAATCATGGGTTCGATTCCCGTAGGGGTCACCATATATTAAAAGGGAGTAGCTTTTAATTACTAATCAACAGTCGCGATAATTATTTATCTGGTTAGTAAGCTTTAATAAAGTAAGCAAGACTTTTAAAAGGATAAAATCTTTTTAAGAGTCTTTTTTTGTTGAATAGGAAACACTATTTTTCTATTCAATAGAAATAGTCATACACAAATTTTCTTATGATAACAAAAAAGATTTTATTTCCAAATATAAAGGAAACGGAGGTAGAACATGTAAGGATAAATTAAAAATAGTTTATTTTTATGGAAAAAATCAAACTAAAATATTGATATATTTTCATGGTTTGGATAAAATAAGAGTGAAAATATGTGAGAAGAAGAAAAAGATTGAATATTCAAATTTTTTCAATCAAATGGAAATTTTAAGAAAGGAAATGTGAAAAAATGGAAAGTAAAAACTGGTTTAACAAAGAAGTAAAGGATGTGGAAAAAGAACTAGAAACAAACCAAGAAACAGGTTTATCAGCAGAAGAAGTTGTAAAAAGAAGAGAAACCTATGGATTAAACCAATTAAAAGAAAAGAAGAAAAAATCTTTATTTATGAGATTTTTAGACCAATTTAAAGATTTTTCTATTATCATTTTAATTATTGCAGCTATCGTATCAGGAGTTGTAGGAGTGGCAGAAGGAGAAGGTATTACAGATACAATTATCATTTTAATTGTTGTTATCCTAAATGCCATTATTGGTGTCACACAAGAATCAAAAGCAGAAAAGTCACTAGAAGCATTGCAAAAATTAACCGACCATGCATCTAAAGTTATCAGAGATGGAAATGTAACAGTCGTTCCTGCAAAAGAATTAGTACCAGGAGATATTGTGGTATTAGATACAGGAGACTATATCCCAGCAGATTTAAGAATTATAGAAGCAGTGAATTTAAAAACACAAGAATCTTCATTAACAGGAGAATCTGTACCAGTTGATAAAACAACAGAAAAAATTGAAGGAGAAGATGTAGGAATTGGTGATAGAACCAATATGCTATTCTCATCTAGTTTAGTAACTTATGGTAGAGGAAAAGGAATTGTTGTAGAAACCGGAATGACAACAGAAGTCGGAAAAATTGCAGAAATGATTAATGCATCAGAAGAACAAATTACACCTTTACAACAAAAATTAAATAAATTAGGAAAAACATTAGGAATTACAGCAATTGTGATTTGTATTGTTATCTTTATCATAGGATTGTTCCAACAAAAAGAACCAATTCATATGTTTATGACAGCGGTATCATTAGCAGTCGCAGCGATTCCAGAAGGATTGGTAGCCGTATCAACCATTGTTTTAGCCATTGGTGTACAAAAAATGGTTAAGAAAAATGCAATTGTGAAAAAATTACCAGCAGTTGAAACATTAGGAAGTGCAACGGTTATTTGTTCAGATAAAACAGGAACTTTGACACAAAACAAAATGACAGTAGAAAAAGTATTCTTAAATGGAGAAATCAAAGACCTAGAAGAAATTGATAGCAAAAATGTGTCAGACGATATGACCACATTGGTATATGCCAATATGTTATGTAATGATACAAAAATTGCAAAAGATGGAACCTTAACAGGAGATCCAACAGAAACCGCATTGGTAGATATGGCATTTACATTAAATTTTGACCCATCCATTTATGATAGAATGGTACGTATTGCAGAAGTACCATTTGATTCAGATAGAAAATTGATGACAACAGTTAATAAAGTAAATCAAAGTTATATAGCTTATACAAAAGGTGGGGTAGACGAATTATTAAAAATTTGTAAAGGCTATTTATATAATAATGAAATAAAAAATGACTTAGAGAATTATGCTGTAACGATTAGACAAAAAAATGAAGAAATGGCAAAAGAAGCTTTAAGAGTGTTAGCATGTGCATATAAAGAATTTGACCATGAGCCAACACAAGAAGAATTAGATAATATAGAAAGTGATTTAATTTTTGTGGGAATGGTTGGAATGATAGACCCACCAAGAGAAGAAGCTAAAAAAGCAGTAGAAAAATGTAAAACAGCAGGAATTAAAACCGTTATGATTACAGGTGACCACAAAATTACAGCAACTGCTATTGCAAAGAAATTAGGTATATTAGAAAATGAAGATGAAGCGATTACTGGTGCAGAATTAGAAAAAATGTCTGATGAAGAATTACAAAAACATGTAAGACACTATTCTGTATATGCCAGAGTATCTCCAGAGCATAAAGTAAGAATTGTAAAAGCATGGCAAAAAAATGGTGAAATTGTAGCCATGACAGGTGATGGTGTAAATGATAGCCCTGCATTAAAAACATCAGATATTGGTTGTGCAATGGGAATTGTAGGAACAGATGTTGCAAAAGAAGCAGCAGATGTTATTCTAACAGATGATAACTTTGCAACGATTGTATCAGCAGTAGAAGAGGGCAGAAGAATTTATGACAATATCTTAAAAGTTATTCAATTCTTATTATCAAGTAACATAGGAGAAGTAGTTGTATTATTCTTAGCAACACTATTAACACCATTATTTGCTAGTTGGTTTGGAATAACCGATATTGCACATTTAGAAATCTTATTACCAATCCATATTTTGTGGATAAATTTAGTAACAGACTCATTACCAGCATTAGCATTAGCATTTGACCCAGCAAATGCAGATATTATGAAGAGAAAACCAAACAAACCAGGAAAAGGTGTATTTACAAAAGGAATGACATGGAGAATTGTATACCAAGGAATTATGATAGGACTATTAACACTTGGAGCATTTATGATAGGACTTGCAACAACTACAGAACCAATCGATGGATTAACATTAGATGAATCAAAAATAGAAGTAGGTCAAACCATGGCATTTGTGACACTTGCTTTCTCAGAATTGGTACATGTATTTAATGTAAGAGATAATAAAAAATCTATCTTTAAAACCAAAGTATTTAATAATATTAAATTAGTATGGGCAATACTTGGTTCAGCATTATTAATGGGAATCATCTTAGCAATACCTGCTTTAAGAGGAATCTTCAGTATACCAGTATTACCAACACAAAATATCTTAGAATTAATTGGTTTAATCATTTCACCATTAATTATTGTAGAATTGTTTAAATTGTTTAAAATTAATAGTTTTAAAGATGAATAAAAGAAAAAGGGAAATTGGGGACGGACTCATTTTTCCCTTTTTCAATATTATAAAAACTAAAAAATATAGAATATAAAGCCATTACACAATTTTGTATAAGCTAAATTTTCATAGAAATTCTACAAGAAAAACATGAGCCTCTCTCATTGTTGCTGTAAATCTTAAGCAAAATGAGCAGTCCTCATATGTTTTTCTTTAGAATTTCTAATTTCAAATTTAGATACGCAAAATCGTTTCATTTTTTTATATTCTATATTTTTTTATTTCTCAACTTCAAAGAAAAGGAAAAATGAGTCCGTCCCCAATTTCCCTTTTTTTAGGAATCCTTAATAAAAAATTAATAAATCCTCTATTTATTATTAATAAAAATATGGTATAGTATATATGCTAGGAGATAGAAACAAATATGAATTTTAAATAATATGAAATGAACTTTATCAAGTTTTATAAGGATTACTAAAGTTCAAGAAAGGAAAAAATTATGTACAACATATTAGTCGTTGATGATGATAAAGAAATCGTAAATGCCATTGAAATTTACTTATCACAAGAAGGGTATCATATTATAAAAGCCTATGATGGAGAAGAGGCTTTAGAGAAATTAAAAGAAAATGAGATTCATTTAATTATTTTAGATATTATGATGCCTAATAAAGATGGAATTGAAACATTGCAAGAAATTAGAAAAGATAAAACGATTCCTGTAATTATGCTTTCTGCAAAATCAGAAGATTATGATAAAATTTCAGGATTAAATACAGGAGCAGATGACTATGTCACAAAACCGTTTAATCCATTAGAATTAATTGCAAGAGTAAAATCCAATATTAGAAGATATGTGGATTTTAACCATGCAAATGATACAAATGGAAAGAATAAAAATCAAAAAGAAAAAGTATTAAAAACAGGTACTTTAGAGATGAATGATGAAACCAAAAAGGTTATGGTAGATGGAAAAGATATCAAGTTAACAGCGACAGAATATAACATATTAAAATTCTTACTAGAAAACAAAGGAAAAGTATATTCTATAGAACAAATTTATGAAAATGTATGGAATGAAGAAAGTTATGGGGCAGAGAATATTATAGCAGTTCATATTAGACATATCAGAGAAAAAATAGAAATTAATCCCAAAGACCCTAAATATTTAAAAGTGATTTGGGGAATTGGATATAAAGTAGAGGATATTCAATAATATGAAATGAAAGATTAAAAAAATTCGTTACTTGAAAGAAGAAAGAGATAAGAAAAAGAAAATAAAAAGAGTAAAAAAGAAGGTGAGTAGATGCAAGATATTAAAGAATCCATATTATTAAAATTTTTATGTTATATATTGATTCCAATAATGATTTTTGTTTTAACTGTTAGTATTATAGATGTGTCTATTACATCACAATATGGAGAAATGAAAGGACCGGAAGAGTATGTAGAAACAGAAGAATTTGGAAGAGAGTATTTATTAACATTAATCTATAATGTTCGAGATATTCGTAGAGATAAAAGTCGAATGCAAATAAATGCAGAAAGTACAACTACTTCAGAAACATATGAAACAGCATCAGAAACAACAGAAGAAACGCCATATGATAATTATAGTGAAATAGAAGATGAAAGTTATGAATATCCAGTATATTATGAAGTAATCAATTATAGAAATACAATGGTAAGCCAATATATCAACTATATTATTATAGACAAAGAAAATGGCAATATGTTTACCAATATTCGATCAAATAATTATCCAGAAGAAATTAATAAATTAAAGACAGAAAAAACAAACTGGAGTTATCAAGATGGGAATATTACAACCAATATAGATAGCATTAATCAAGAAAGCACAAAATATATGACTTCATCTACGTATTCAACAGATAATTTTGAAGGATATGAAGTATATTCGAATATTGATCCAAGCACTTTAAATTATTCAAATTCTTTATATGTTCAACAAACGGTATATAACATGTTTAAAGGACATGAAAATTTGCCTGTTTATTTAATACCATTGTCAGCAATTTCAATCATTATCATGATAGTCTATTTAATCTGGGCAACAGGACATGAAAAAGGAAAAGAAGGTATTCAATTAAACAGTATTGATAGAATTTCTTATGAAGTAATATCCATTGTGATTATGTTTGTCATTGGCATGATGATGAGTTTTGCAGTAGCAAGTATAGAATCACAAATTCCGCAAAGAATTTTAATATCTGTATTTCTACTATGTTATTTAATTGGATATGCATGTTTGGCAGTATGGGTTAGTACAACCATTAGAAGATTAAAAGCAAAACAATTTATCCGTTCATTTTTAACTTATAAAGTGTGTAGATGGATAAAAGTAACATTAGAAAAAGTCTTTAAAAAAGTTACAGATAAACAAAATACAAATCGAAAAATTACCATTATTTATTGGGGATTTGTTGCTATCAGTATCATACTGGCGTGTTTTGTATGGAGTGGAATAGGATTCCTTATATTAATTGCTTTTTGGGTATGGGCATATTATAAATTATTACAATATAATAAAAAATTGCAAAAAATCAATGAAGCATTGAGAAATATATATGAAGGAAATCCAAATGTAAAATTAAATGAAGAAGAATTAGAAGGTACCTTAAAAATTATGGCTAAATATATCAATGATATTGCAGGTGGATTTACCAATGCGATTGAACAGAGCTTAAAATCAGAAAGATTAAAAACAGAATTAATTACAAATGTATCACATGATATCAAAACACCATTAACATCTATCATAAACTATGTAGATTTATTGAAAAAAGAAGATATCCAAAATGCACAAATTGAACAATATATTGCAGTCTTAGATAAAAAATCACAAAGACTAAAAAAATTAATAGAAGATTTAGTAGAAGCTTCAAAAGTATCATCTGGAAATGTAAAATTAAATATGGAAGTGATTAACTTAAAAGAATTATTAAATCAAAGTATTGGTGAATTTGAAGACAAATTTGAAAAGAAAAAATTAAAAATAGAAATGGATTTACCAAATGAAAATGTGCTAATCAAAGCAGACAATCGATACCTATATCGAGTAATCGAAAATGTATTTAGTAACATTTCAAAATATGCATTAGAAGGTTCTAGAGTATATATCAAACTAGAAAAACAAAAAGAAGAGGTATATTTAGAATTTAAAAACATATCCAAAGACAAATTAAACATTAGCGCAGAAGAACTAATGCAACGATTTGTAAGAGGAGACAAATCAAGATACACAGAAGGAAGTGGACTAGGATTATCTATAGCAGAAAGTTTAACAGAACTACAAGGAGGAAAATTCAAAATAGACATAGATGGAGACCTATTTAAAGTAGAAATAAAATGGAAAAGTGAACAATAGGGAAGTGTTAAATCGTTCGAAAATTGAACAAAAGGGGCAGACCTAAAAATAAAATATAGCAATCGAATAGTACAGTCGTGAGGTCAGGAGTTTTGAAACACTTGAAAATAAGAAATAATGGAATGTTTAAACATATATTAACGTTCCATTATTTTTCTTATTTGTTATTATCAGAAAAATCAATATAGAGATAAAAAAGAAGAAAAAAAGATTTTTTGGGCAGGAATATAAAAATTTTTAAAGTTCAAAATTTTTATAAAAAAGGTTTGACATTTTTATCTATTTAATAGATAATGTATATGTAAAATAAAAGCGAACGAAAAAACAAAAAGAAATCACTAAGGAGGAAATATAGATGTATGTATTTAATAGGATAACAGTAAATCCACAATTACCAAAAAGAATAGAAAAATTAGGAGAGATATCAAATAATTTATGGTGGTCTTGGAACACGGAATTTTTAAGATTATTCCAAAAAATTGATATGGATTTATGGGAACAATGTTCAAAAAATCCAGTAAAATTTTTAAAACAAGTTTCACAAGATAGATTAGAAAAAGTTTCAAAAGACATTACCTTTTTAAAAGAATATGATAAAGTAGCAGAAAACTTTGAAGACTATATGAATAGCAAAAATACATGGTTTTCTAACAAATATCCTGGCAATAGAAAGGATTTAATTGCTTATTTTTCAGCCGAATATGGATTGGATCAAACAATACCAATCTATTCAGGAGGGCTTGGTATTTTATCAGGAGATCATTTGAAATCTGCAAGTGATTTAGGTGTTCCACTTGTTGCAGTAGGTTTATTATACAAACATGGATATTTTAATCAAAAAATCAATGGATATGGGCAACAAGAAACAGAATATAATAGTATTGATTTATATGATTTACCAATTAATCCTGTAAAAGATGATAAAGGTGATGATTTAACAATCTATGTTAAATTTCCAAAAAGAAGATTATATCTAAAAGTATGGCAAATAAATGTAGGAAGAGTAAAATTATATTTATTAGATTCTGATATTCCTAAAAATAATGAAGAAGATAGAGATGTAACTTTAAAGCTATATGGTGGAGATCAAGAAATGAGAATCAGACAAGAAATTGTTTTAGGGATGGCGGGAGTAAGTCTTCTTACAAAATATTTAGGATTAAAACCAACAGTTTATCATATGAATGAAGGACATTCTGCATTTTTAAACTTAGAAATTATCAAAAATATTATCAAAGAAAAACAAGTTTCATTTGAAGTAGCGAGAGATATTGCAAGTTCTAAAACGGTATTTACAACACATACACCAGTACCAGCAGGAAATGATATATTCCCAATTGAATTGGTCGAAAAATATTTCAAAGACTTCTGGCCAAGATTAGGGATTACAAGAGAAGAATTCTTAAAATTAGGAATGAAGCCAGGACCAAACTTAGAAAAAGGCTTTAACATGGGAATATTAGCATTAAAAATTGCAGGAAAGAAAAATGGTGTTAGTAAACTTCATGGAGCAGTTTCTAGAGAATTATTTAGTGATGTATGGCCTAATATTGCAGCAAATGAATCTCCAATTGGATATGTAACAAATGGAATTCATACTTGTTCATGGTTAGCACCAAAATTAAAAGAACTATATAATAAATACTTAATTCCTTATTGGCAAGATAATATGCATCACGATTATGTATGGGAGAAAATAAAAAATATTCCAGATGATAAATTGTGGAGTGCTCATGTAGAAAGAAAGAGAAAATTAATTAATCTTGTAAAAGAAAATACAACAGAAAGATTAAGAAGATCTGGATATAGTTATGAAGAAATTAATGAAATTGTATCAAAATTAAATCCAGATGCTTTAACAATTGGTTTTGCTAGAAGATTTGCAACATATAAAAGAGCAACGTTAATCTTTAAAGATATTGAGAGAATGACACAAATCATGAATAATGCAGGGAGACCAGTACAATTAATCTTTGCAGGAAAAGCACATCCAGCAGATAAAGAAGGACAAGATTTAATTAAATATATTCATGAAGTATCTATGATGCCACAATTTAAAGGAAAAATATTCTTATTAGAAAACTATAATATTGCCATGTCAAGATATTTAGTAAGTGGTGTCGATGTATGGTTAAATAATCCAAGAAGACCTATGGAAGCTTCAGGGACAAGTGGACAAAAAGCATCTGTCAATGGAGTTATTAACTTTAGTGTACTAGATGGATGGTGGGCTGAAGGTTATACACAAGATAATGGTTGGACAATTGGAACAAATGCAGAATATGATTCATATGAAGCACAAGATATGGCAGATAGCCAGAGTATGTATCATACATTAGAAGAAAAAATTATTCCAACATATTATAATAGAGATAAAAATGGAATATCAAAGAAATGGCTAGAAATCATGAAAAATTCAATTATGACAACAGGAGGAAAATATAGTACAGCTAGAATGCTAGTAGACTATACAGATCAATTTTATATTCCATTATGCAATCTTACAAAGAAATATTATGAAAATATTGATAATGTAGCGGCATATAATGCATGGAAGAAAGATTTATACGAGAATTGGAAAGATGTAAAAATAACGCAAGAAAATAGCAATTTAGATAATATAACCATTGATGCTGGAAATAAAATTGAAGTAGGTTGTGAAGTACAACTTCCAAATATTGATGTGGAAAATGTAACAGTAGAAGCATATTATGGAAAAATATTAGATAATGGTGTCGTAGAAAATGTTAGTATTATTCCGATGCAATTACAAGAAGCAGACGAAGAACACAAAAAATATTACTTTACAACAAAGATTGAATTAACAACTGGCGGAAATTATGGGTATACATTTAGAGTAATGCCAAGACATGAAATGTTATTAGAACCAGCAAATTTAAATTTAGTAAAATGGATAACGAAATAAGAAAACAGGGAATTTGGGGACGGACTCATTTTTCCCTTTTTCTAATTTTAGAAACAGAAAAATATAGAATATAAAAAAATGAAACGATTTTGCGTATCTAAATTTGAACCTAGAAATTCTTAAAGAAAAAAATGAGGAATGTTCATGGGCAATCCAGTGATATATTCATTTCTTATAAATGTCTCGGCTCAATACGTACATTACTCTTTCTAAATCAAAAATAAATGAGCCTCTCGCTGCAAGAATTCGCGCTTCCTCATTTATTTTTGATTAAGAAAGAGTACAAGTACTCCAATCACATTCGACATATTATGCGAAATGAATATATCACTGGATTGAGCCTGAATGAAAGCGGCACATTTTTTTCTTTTAGAATTTCTGTGAAAATTTAGCTTATACAAAATCGTGAAATGACTTTATATTCTATATTTTTTAGATTTTGTAATTTAAAAAGGGAAAAATGAGTCCGTCCCCAAATTCCCTTTTTATAGAGTTATCAATTTATGTGTATAATCCAAATTGTTCCAAGAATCATACTCATATCCAATCGTATAGACATTTGTAGCCCAAATATCTTTTTCTAGCATATATCTAGAATTCTTGTTGTTACTAGAATCCATATATTTTTTTACAGAAGTAATGATTTCTAGTTTAGGATTGGCTCTAGCAACTTCTGAAATTAAGTATTTCCCTTTATTGTTAAAACCTAAGACTCTAATATATGGTATGACTTTTTTAGATAAAGTCATATCTTTTTTTGTAATTCCTAATAAGGCATATAACAAAATCCTTTGAAGTCTTGTATTCGTATATCTTTTTGACTTAATGATATTTAAAAATTCAATAACACTATTACAAGAATTTGCTGCATTTTTGATAGCATTTTCTAATCCTTCACTAACATCTGGAAGATCTGCAATTTCTTGGATGGACATTTTTCGTAAATTATAAATAATTTGTTTCTCAAAAACAGATAAGTCAGAAACAACATGTCCTACTTTTATATTTTCCAAAAGAGTAGAAAAGGTATTTTCTGGTACAACTTTTCTTAAAATATCCCAACCACTATTTTTAACAATGTTTCGAATGGCTGTGGCGCTTGCAACATTTCCATTATAGGATGTATCATGATATCCTGCATTATAGCGTTCCACTGTAACAGGTGTGATAGGGCTTTTTAATTTTTTTAATGCTTTTAAATATTCAATTCCTAAAATATTATTAGGAGAAGAAAGTACATTTGAAAATCTTCGGATATCATTTAAATACATAAGTAGCGCATTTTCTCTTGCTTTAGGAAACGATAGACCTTTACTTAGTTCGTGAGATAATATATTTTTATAGGCTTTTGGTTCTTTATATAAAATATCAGCAACCATATTTAATGTAGAAATATCACCTGATTCAGAACCAAAAGAAAGATAGTCGACAACTTTTAAAGAATCTAAAATTTTAATAGCACCTTCTGCAAAATTTTCAGCACTAGAAATCGAATATAATAAAGGAAGTTCAAGAACTAAATCAATACCATTTCTGATAGCGATTTCTGTTTTTGCCCACTTATCAACTAAAGAAGTAGAACCTCTTTGTGTAAAGTTACCACTAATAACAGCAACAGAATAAGAAGAGCCAGTATTTTGCAAAGATTTTTGCAAATGGTATAAATGACCATTATGAAATGGATTATATTCTGCTATAATTCCGATAACTTTACTCATTTTCCAAACTTCCTTTCTTAAAAATATTGTATAATTTGTAATTTACTGATATAATGTTATCATAAAAAAATGTAAAAAACAATGAAGAAAGGTTTTTTTATGGAAAAGGTTATCATATATACAGACGGTGCATGTTCAGGAAATCCAGGACCTGGTGGCTGGGGTTCTATTTTAATGTATAAAGAAAATACAAAAGAAATATCAGGAGGACAAAAAAATACAACGAACAATGTAATGGAATTAACAGCAGTAATTGAGGCTCTTAAATTATTGAAATTTCCTTGTGAAGTAGAAATATATAGTGATAGTGCATATGTTGTAAATGCATTTAATCAAGGGTGGATATACAATTGGATAAAAAATAACTGGAAAACATCAGGAAAAGAACCAGTAAAAAATAAAGAAATTTGGCAAGAATTATATGCTTTGACGAAAACACATAAGGTAAAATTTATTAAAGTAAAAGGACATAGTGATAATGAATTTAATAACAGATGTGATGAGATGGCAAGAAATGCAATTAAGAATTTAGAATAAACAAAGAAAAGAAGGAGATGTAAAATGATAATAGAACAATTTATATTTACAGTTGTTTCACTTGCAATTTTTGTATACATGTTTTTTAAAATGATAAAAAATAATGATACAAGTTATATTGTCATTTTAATATTAGAAGCGATTGGAATCGGACTAAACTTTTTAGGATTTGCACTTTTCATAGAATTAAATATGCTTTTAAATATATTAAAATATGTGCTTTCAATTGTCATACCAGGAATTGTCATTATAATAGAAATGAAAGGTATGACATTAATTGAAATCATGAGTATAGCAAGAGCAAAGATGTATTTGACAGCTGGAAATGATAAAAAAGCAAAAGAAGCTTTATTAAATTTAGTTTCAAAAATACCAGATAGTTATAAAGGACATAAGATGCTTGCAGAACTATATGAAAAAGAAGGTGGAATGCGAAAATCAATTGATGAATATGTACAAGCAATAGATATTAATAAAAAAGATTATGAATCTTATTATAAAGTAGCAGAATTATTAAATCATTTAGATAAAAAAGATGAAGCAACAGAAATGTTATTTAATTTATTAAATAAAAAACCAGATATGTATAAAGCAACAGAATTATTAGGGGATATATTAATTTCTAAAGAGATGTATAAAGAAGCAGTAAATGTTTATCAAGAAGCTTTAAAATATAATCCTGTAAGTTATGAAATCAACTACAATTTAGGTATTGCATATACAATGTTAAATGATTTCCAAAATGCTAAAATCTGCTATGAAAAGGCAGCTGAAATTAATTCTTTGCTATATAATGCCAAATATTCTTTAGCAGAAATTGCATTAATTTATAAGGATTTAGAAGAAGCAGAAAAAAGATTTTTAGAAGCTATTGAGGAAGATGAATTATCAGCAGATGCTTATTATGAATTGGCTAAAATATATTTAATGAAAGGTGACAAAGAAACTGCTATCAATTATGTAAATACTGCGATTGATATTGCTTCTAAAAAAATAGTAGAAAAAGTAAGAAAAGAAGCATTATTTATACCAGTTATGGCAAGAATTTCTATTCCATTTAACTTAGAAGAGCAAGAAGTAAATGAAACAAAATTAACGGAAAAAGAAATAAAGGCAAAAGAACATTTAGAAGAAATGGTGGATATCACAAGACACTTAAGCTATAATGATATTAATTTGTTAAAGAAAAATGCAAAAGAAAAAAATGGTAGAAATATAAAGTTAGAAAATATAGAAAGACAGTCAGATGAAAGACAAAAATAAATAGAATACTCATAAAATTCTATACCAAAACTATAATGTATAAGAAGGAGGATTTTATGAGTATGAATTTTTGTCTTATAGGAGGAGATTTAAGAACTTTTTACTTAGCAAAGATATTATCTAGAGAAAAGCATGAAGTAAAACTATATGGTTTTGATAAGTTAGAAAAGTTTAAAGAATGTGAAAAATATGAGGAAATGATTAGAACTTCTAGTAATATTGTTTTACCAATTCCATTTTCTAAAGATAATCAGTATGTAAATATGCCATTTTCCAATAAAGATATTGCAATTAGAGAGTTATTTTATTATTTAGAAAATAAGACTATATTTGTTGGAAATATGCATCAAGAATTAAAAGAAGAATTACATAGAAAACATAATCAAGTAATTGATTTCATGCAAAAAGAGGAATTTGCCATATTAAATGCAATCCCGACGGCAGAAGCTACCATTGAGATCATTTTAAAAAATACGAAAAAAATATTACAAAATGGTAATTGTTTGATTTTGGGATTTGGAAGAATTGGAAAGGTTTTAGGATATAAGCTAAAAGGCTTATCTGCTAAAGTAACTTGTATGATAACAACTGAAGTAGAAAAGGCATGGGCAATAGCGTATGGATATGAAACTATATCTATAGAAAATTTACAAAAAAATTGTACAAAATTGAAACAGTATGATATAATCATAAACACAATTCCTAAAATAATATTGAAAGAAGAATTAAAGGAAATTAAGAAAGAAACATTAGTAATAGATTTGGCTTCAAAGCCTTATGGAATCGATAGAAAAATAGCAGAACAAGAAAAATTAAACTTTATAGAAGCATTAGGATTACCACGGAAAATCGGCACCAATGACATCAGCAAAATATATGAAAGATATTATAAAACAATATATATAAAGAAAAAAATAAAAAAAGATGAAGAGTAAATTGCAAGAAAGGGAAAGGATTTTAACATAATCAGAAATGACCTAAAGGTAAATGTGTTCCCTGACACTAAACAAAGGAGAGAAAAGATATGTTTTTAGATATTATAAAATCCATTATATTTGGAATTGTAGAAGGAATTACAGAATGGTTACCAATTAGTAGCACAGGGCATTTAATTTTAGTAGAGCAATTTTTGAAATTTGAAAATGTTTCACCAGAATTTTGGTCAATGTTTCAAGTGGTTATTCAATTAGGAGCAATTCTAGCAGTTGTACTATTATATTTTAAGAAGATATGGCCATTTACGAAACATAAAGAAAAAGCGATTAAACCAACAGGAATTTTATCTTACTTTGACAAAAATATTATGAGTCTATGGGGAAAGATTTTAGTAGGTTGTGTGCCAGCAGCAATTATTGGATTATTATTTGATGAGGTATTTGAAGCTTTATTTTATAACCCTACTTGTATAGCCATTGCTTTAATTGTATTTGGTATAGCTTTTATTGTTATTGAAAATTGGAATAAAAATAGAAAAGGTGCAAAAGATAAAAATTCTGATATTACATATAAAGATGCATTAATCATTGGTGTATTTCAATTATTAGCAGCCATTTTTCCAGGAACTTCACGTTCTGGTGCAACGATTATTGGTGGATTATTAATTGGTTTATCAAGACCAAATGCTGCAGAGTTTACATTTTATTTAGCAATTCCAACCATGTTAGGTGCTAGTTTATTAAAATTAGTAAAATTTGGATTAGCATTTACAAGCGCAGAAGTTATTATTTTATTAGTGGGAATGATCATATCTTTTGTGGTATCAATGTTTGTTATTAAATTTTTGATGAGTTATATTAAAAAACATGATTTCAAAGTATTTGGATATTATAGAATCATATTAGGAATTATTGTATTAGCATATTTCTTTTTTGCATAGTAACTAAATAAGATATAAAATAAAAAATAGCAATATAATCAATAAAGATTATATTGCTATTTTTGGATATGAAAAAATTGTGTTTTTTCTATCTTGGTATTGGTATAAATTTTTTTTATAATAATAAGGTTAAGAATTTTTATTATCTCTTCTTTCTGAATTAGGAGAAGAAGCACATAATTTTTCATATTCTTTACATTTTATCTTGTAATCCATTTGCATACATAAATAACGATAATAACTAAAAGCTTGTTCATACTGCATGATAGGATTAAACATGGGATCTTTATATAATTCATTCATATCAAAATTGGGATTTCCCATATTAAAATCCATAAAAGGTTGTTGATAATAATTAAAATCTTTTTCCATAAAAAAAACCTCCATTAAAAAACAAAATACAAAAATGTTTTTACATAAAATTTTCAGAAAATCATTCTAATAAAATATATTAAGATAAATGCAATATATTACAAAAATGTAAATTGTTATAAATCAAAATTGAAGAAAGGAAATAAGTTCATGAATATTAAAGTATATAAAACTGCTATGATTCCATGTAATAGTTTTCCATAAATATATGGTTTAATAGATAAGTCACTTTTGGAAGTGATACTAAGTACTTGTAACAAAACAGAAATACCACCAAATCCAAGTAAAAAGGCAGTAATTAATATATTAATAGAAAGTTTTTTACAAGCAATATTAGAAATACTACTAATTCCATTTGTAATTTCAAAAAAACCTGTAAATAGGGGTTCAATAAAAGAAGGTGAAATATGTATAAAATTGAAAAATGGTGTTGCAATCATTTCTATTATATGTGTTATACCACTTGACTTTAAGATAGAAATAAGGGAAGAAAAGATGACAACAAATCCACCAATCACTAAAATAGATTTTATACTGCTCACAATACTTTCTGATAAGATTTCACCTAAGTTAGAAAAAGAGGCTGGTGTTTTTGTATTTGCATATGTTTTAGAAGTGGAAGAATGTGAATCACAATCTTTTGCTTTTTTCCAAAAGCGAAAAATGATTCCGACAGATAAAGAGGCTAGTAAGTGCGTCATAAATAGTAAAATTCCAATCATGGTATTTCGATATAGTAAAATACCAACAGAGCCAATAATAAATAAAGGTCCAGAATTATTGGTAAAACTTAAAAGTCTTTCACATTCTTCTTTGGTACAAATATGTTCTTTTCTAAAATTAGTAGCAATTTTGGCCCCAATAGGATATCCACTGATGATTCCCATAATAAAAGCAAAGGCACCTTCACCTCGAATATTAAATAAAGGTTTCATAAATCGATTTAAAATATTACCAATGTGATAAACGATATTGGTATGCATTAAAAGTTCTGTGGCTACAAAAAAAGGAAATAAAGAGGGAACAACAGAAGTAGCCCAAAGATTAATTCCTGATTTGACAGCTGATAAATTGGAATTAGAGAATATTAAAATAGAAAGTGTAAATAGCAAAAATAGAAGGGATATAAAATTTCTTTTTAATTTTAATACAATAAAGTTATTTTTTAGAAACATGAAAGACTCCTTTCTGCTAATAAATCGTAGGTTATATTAGTCTGAACTGTAACATTTGTTTTAAAAGTTTTTAATAAAAATAGAATATTTTGTTGACTTTTTATATAAAAGATAATATAATCAGTTCATCATTTTTATTCAATTAAAATTTTTTGTTCAAATTTTTTATATTCTCAGAAAAATCATTTTATGAAATGGGTGCGTTTTTTTAGAGATAATTATAGAAGATTTCGATTTTATTGAGCGACTTTGTCGCTTAGAAAATTATAGTCTTGTTTTTTACATCTTAAAATTTCACTTTAAAATCATTCTATTCAAGGAGGTGAGGAATATGCAGGAAACCTTAGAACTTATTTTACAAGAGATAAGAGAAATAAAAGCAAAGGTAGATACACTAGAAAAGAAAGTAGACGTTTTAGAAACAAAGGTAGATAAATTAGAAACAAAAGTAGACAAGCTAGAAGAAAAGTTTGATCAAAAATTATTAGCATTAGAAGAGACATTTGATCAAAAGTTATCAGAACAAGAAAAACGTTTATTAAAAGCAATGGATAAGAAAATTGAAGAAGCAATTAGTAAACAAAGTAAAGAAATTGCAGCAGAGTTTCAAAATTTAATAAAATATCTAGACAAAAGATTTAAAAAAATAGAAAAGAAATTAGATGAAGAAATCTTAAGTAATAAAATTGCACATGAATCTTATGAAGCAAGACTATATAAAATAGAGACAGCACTAAACTATTTAGAAAAGAAAATATTAGCGAAAAATGTATAGTTTTGATAATAAAATATTTTATAAAATTTTAAATGTATAATAACAAAAAATCATTTAAGTGAATAAAAAAGAAAAAAATGCACATACCTAAAATAGAATAAAGAAGGGAAGTGCATTTTTTTATGAACGATAAAAAGTCAAACGAATTTGAGCAAAATAGTCATGAGGATTTTGAACATAGAGTGAATAGTGAGTTGGAAGAAAAATATGAAGTGGGGGAAGATAGCACAAAATATGGAGAGTTTATTTCATCATATTTTGCATGGATTTCTTTACCAAATCAAAAAGAAAGGGCAGAAGAACTGCATAATATGACAAAAGGAAGAAATGATAAAAATAAAAGAAAAAGTGAAAAATAATGAGAAAAAAGTATAAAAACTTAAAAAATATATTAAAAACAATAATATTTACCATAAAATGTCAAAAAAACAAATAAAAATAAAGTTGAAAAAATATAAAAAGAGAGTATAATAGAAATGTAGGTCAAAGAAAGTCAAAGTCAAAAAGGAGATGAGACCAATGCGAATGTCAGATGTAATAGAAGAATTTATAAAAGATTTATTTGATGATGATAATCAATTAGTAGAAATACAAAGAAATGAACTAGCAGAACATTTTAATTGTGTACCATCACAAATTAATTATGTTATATCAACAAGATTTAAACCATCTCAAGGATATTATGTGGAAAGTAAAAGAGGTGGTGGAGGTCATATTACCATAAAAAAAGTCAATAACACAAAGTCAGATTATTTTATGCACATTATAAAAAATATTGGGGAAGAAATGACTTCTAATGATGTGGATATATTAATTAATGACTTTCTAACTTATCATTTAATAACCAAAGAAGAAGCAAAGCTCTTAAAAGTGGCAACAAGTGATAATGTATTATTGTTAGCAAAAGATGTAAAAGACAAATTAAGGGCAAAAATATTTAAAAATATGTTATTAAATATAGAATAAAGGAGGAATTATTATGTTGTGTGATAATTGTAAAAAAAGAGAGGCAAACGTAAGATATTCAGAAAATATAAATGGGGTAAGAAGAGAATTAAATTTATGTGAGGAGTGTAGTAAAAAATTAGGAATTGGTGAGATTGGATTAGATATGCCAATTAACTTTTCAAGTTTTTTCGGAGATTTCTTAGAGGATTTTTCAAATACAGAATTTATGCCAATGTTTAATGAGTTAAAAGCATTAAAATGTGATAATTGTGGATATACTTTTGAAGATATAGCGCATACGGGAAGAGTAGGTTGTGCAAATTGTTATGATGTTTTTCAAGATAGATTAGATCCGATTATTAGAAGAATTCAAAGTAGTAATCGACATGTAGGAAGATTAGGAAAAAGTATTGATAAGAAAATAGAAGAAAGACAAGAAAGAAAAGAAAATAAGGAACAAAGCAAAAAAGAAGAAACTCCAGAAGAAAAATTGGATGGATTGAAAGAGGACTTAAAACAAGCGATTAAAGAAGAACGTTATGAAGATGCAGCAAAATTAAGAGATGAAATTAAGAAATTAGAAGAAAACAATCAATAGAAAAGAGGGATAATATGAATTGGTATTTACAAAGTGGAAAAGAATCAGATATAGCAATTAATACAAGAATACGTTTTTCAAGAAATATACAAGGGTATAATTTCCATTTAAGTCCAAAAGAATTACAAGAATTGGAGAATAAAATAAAAGATAATATATATCAAATAGGATATGGATTAAGATTTTTGAAATTAGAAGATATGGACGATATTACCAAATTAAGTTTAGTAGAAAAAGGCTTGATTAATTACAATTTCGCTTTTGAATCAGGTAATATAGGTGCTATTTTAGTCAATGATGAAGAAAATATTTGTATTATGATAGGGGAAGATGACCATCTAAAAATACAAGTATTTAGTAGTGGATTAGAATTAGAAAATACATTAAATCTAGCAATTGAAATTGATAAAAAAATAGAAGACATATTTGGCTATTGTGTTAGCAAACAATATGGGTATTTAACTGCTTGTCCTAATAATATAGGAACAGGTTTAAAAGCTTCTGTAAAATTACATTTACCAGGTTTGGCTAAGACAAGAAATACAGAAAAGGTGTTAGAAGCCATTAATAACTTTGGTATTAATATCAAAGGTGTTTATGATGAAGCAGGTCATATTGTTGGAGATATGTATGAAATATCTAATAAGAAAACATTAGGAATTACAGAAAATGAAATTATACAAAATCTTAAAATTGTTGTAGAAAAGGTTATTAAACAAGAAAGAGCAGCTAGAAGATTTTTAGCAAATGAAGGTATCGAAGTTGAAGACTTAATATATAGGAATTATGGAATTTTAACAAATTGCAAAAAGATTACCATGGAAGAAGCAGAAAATCTATTATCTACTGTAAAACTAGGAGTAGATTTAGGAATTTTAAAAGAATTATCTGATTTGCAAATACAAAAATTGTATTTATACATACAACCAGGTAATTTACAAAAATATTTTGGAGAACAATATGAAAGATTAGATAGAGAAATGAAAAGGGCAGAAATGATTAAACAAGTTATCAATCAATAGGATGTCTAGAAAATAAAAATGCCCCACATGGGGCATGCTTAATCATTAGTGGGCAGATATAATAGCACCTTCAAGCTGACTAAGAATATTACACCTGATCCGAAGATTTGAGGTATCAAGCTAACATCATCATAAAATATACTTAAAAGTACAAATACGATGAGTAGAACACCAGAGGTTCCCGTTAATACTGCAAAAAAATTCTCCCAAAATGATTTTTTCATATTTCTACCTCCATATGGGTATGGCTGTATTTCCAGCCATAAATGAAACTGTGTGTTTACGAGTACAATTTCATTATACCATAAATTTACGAAAAATACAAAAATATATGAAAATAGAAAAATATTTAAAATCAAAATGTCGCATAGACAAACGAACTCAATGCGACAAAAAAAGAAAGGTAAGGTGATAATTATGACATATAATTTTACAAGTAGAGCGAAAAAGGCAATAGAAATTGCCAATGATGCAGCATTAGAATTAGGACATAGATATATTGGAACTGAACATTTGCTATATGGTTTAGCAAAAGAAGGTAGTGGTGTAGCATCTAAAGTATTAGAAAACCAAGAAATTACACCAGAAAATATTATCGATGTAACAATTGAATTGGTTGGAAAAGATGAAGCAATTGAAGAGACATTAGGATTTACGCCAAGAACAAAAAGGGTCATTGAAAATGCATTTATTGAAGCAAGAAAATTAGGATATAACTATATAGGAACAGAACATCTTTTAATTGGATTATTAAGAGAAGGAGATAGTGTAGCTGCAAGAATTTTAATCGAATTAAATGTTAACATTCCAAAACTATATGGAGAAATTATCAGAGTGATTAATGAAGGTGAGGATTTAGCAGGAGAAAGTGATTCTAAAAATGGAAGAAGAAAATCTGGAAGCTATAACCAAACACCAACATTAAATCAATTTGGTGAAGATTTAACAGA
>CALXKE010000008.1 GCA_944388805.1 uncultured Clostridia bacterium
AAAAAAATATAGAATAAAAAATTTTAAAGAAAGGATACGTATAATGTTTTTCTATATATTCATTATACGAGGAATAAAAAATGGAAAGAAAAGATGCAATGCAATTGTTAAAAAAATATAACAAGGAGGAATTCCATTTAAGACATGCATTAACAGTAGAAAGTGTTATGAGATATTTTGCCAAAGAAAATGGATACGATGAAGATTTCTGGGGATTAGTAGGATTATTACATGATGTTGACTTTGAACAATATCCAGAAGAACATTGTAAAAAAGCACCAGAACTATTGAAAGAAATCAATGCAAGTGAAGAATTTATACATGCAGTTTGTAGCCATGGATATGGTATTTGTTCAGACGTAAAACCAGAACATGAAATGGAAAAAATCTTATTTGCAACAGATGAATTAACAGGAATTATCTGGGCTGCTGCAAAGATGAGACCATCTAAAAGTACAAAGGATATGGAACTTTCAAGCTTAAAGAAAAAATTTAAAGATAAAAAATTTGCAGCTGGTTGTTCAAGAGATATTATTAGAACAGGAGCAGAACAATTAGGTTGGGAATTAGACACTTTATTAGATAAAACATTACAAGCAATGAAGGCTTGTGAAGATGAAATAGAAGAAGAAGTAAAGACAGAAATAGCATAGGAAGTTTATTATATAGTTATCTTAAAAAAATAAGATTAGCAATTTGAGAAAGAAATATAGGTAAAGATGAAAATTGTAAAGTGAAATGTATAATCAACTTGTGAGGAGTTAAAATGGAAATACCAGTAAAAAAGAATCAAGAATATATTGTAGATATTATAGATAATGGATTTGAAGGAGAAGGTATCGCCAAAATTGATAATTTTACCATATTTATTCCGAATAGTATTAAAGGAGAAAAGGTAAAAGTATTAATTGTGAAGGTGTTATCTTCTCATGCTTTTGGGAAAGTAATAGAAATCTTAAAAAAATCAGACAGTCGAACAGAAAGTGATTGTCATACATATAAAAGATGTGGAGGTTGTAATTTAAGACATATTCAATATTCCGAAACACTAAATATGAAAAGAAATGCTGTTCAAAGTTTAGTCAACAAAACATTAGAAACAAAGATTGAAGTAGAAGAAACTTTAGGAATGGAGCATCCATATCATTATAGAAATAAAGCACAATATCCAGTAGGCATAGGTAAAGAAGGAAAGCCAGTGATTGGTGTTTTTGCCAATCGAACACATGAGATTATTCCCATAGAAAATTGTCTTATTCAAGATGAAAAAACAGAAGAGATTGCAAAATATATTGTAAATTATATTACAGAAAATCATATTTCTATATATAATGAAAAAACCAGAAAAGGATTAATAAGACATATTGTTACCAAAATAGGAAAAAGAACAAATGAAATAATGGTCATTCTTGTTATCAATGGAAAAGAATTTCCAAATGAAAAGAAATTCGCAGAAACACTAATAAGCAAGTTTCCTAATATTAAAACGATTGTCAAAAATATAAATGAGAAAAATACAAATGTGATATTAGGAGAGAAAAATATAACGATATATGGAGAAGGATATATAACAGACAAATTAGGAGAATTAACATTTAAAATTTCACCATTATCTTTTTATCAGGTAAATCCAGTTCAAGCAGAAAAGTTATACATGATAGGTGTCAAATCAGCCAATATCACAAAAGAAGATACTGTCTTTGACTTATATTGTGGAATTGGAACCATTTCTTTATTTATGGCAAAATATGCGAAAAAAGTATATGGTATTGAAATTGTAAAACAAGCAGTAGAAGATGCTATAGAAAATGCAAAATTAAATGATATCCATAATACAGAATTTATTGCAGGAGATGTAGAAGAGGTATTAGATGATTTAATTAATAACAAGAAAATTATTCCAGATATCATTATGGTTGATCCTCCAAGAAGAGGACTTGATAAGACAAGTATTCAAAATATATTAAAGATAAAACCGAAAAAACTTGTTTATATTAGTTGTAATCCTGCAACTTTAGTAAGAGACCTAAAAGAGCTAGAGGAAAGCTATGATATAAAAAGCATAAAGCCGGTGGATATGTTTCCATTTACAAGCCATGTTGAGTGTGTAGCGTTACTATGTTTGAAATAGAATCTTCAAGTGTTGAAATCAATAAGGTTACAAAGATTTTATAAAAACTTAAAAAAGCACTCAAAAAGAGAAAAAAATGATAAAATTTTCCCAAAAAATCAATTTGAAATTGAAAGTAGTACAAGGAAACATGATTTAAAAAAGTAGAAAAAAGACTGAAAAACTTAGAGGCAGTAAGAAAAATGAATGGATATATCTACGGTATGAATACAAGAAACATTGAGTGCAAACCATGAATATATAAAAAATAGCTAAAACTCAATAAAAAATAGACTTTTCAAAGTCCTACGTAGCCATAGACCTTATACAAGGCTAAAAATAGTTTATTTGTAAGTTTACTATCAATATATCTAATAATAAACAAAAATAAATAATATAAAAATGATACATTTCATTGACTATATGATATGTATTAAGAATGAAAATATAATAAAGAGGAAGGGACTCTAAATAAAGTGTTATAACAGACACTTTATTTTTATACTCAAAAAAGGAGGAATGCAGAATGTGAGTGAAGAAAACACAATTGGATATTATGCAGTATTACCAGCAACTATATTATTCAATCCAGAATTAAAACCCAATGAAAAATTATTATATGCAATCATAACAGCACTAGCAAACAAAGAAGGATACTGTTTTGCATCAAATAATTATCTAGCAAAGTTGCTTGGAGTAAAAGCACATACAATATCCATATGGGTATCTAATTTAAGTAAAATGAAATTTGTATGTGTCGAATTAATCAAAAATGAAAAAAATGAGGTCATACAAAGAAGAATCTATCCAAATGATAGTCCATATAATTTAATAAAACAACCCTATGTCACGAATATAACATACCCCTGTGTCATAAAAAAGACAGAGGGTATGTCACAAAAAAGACAATATAATAATATAAATATAAAGATAGATAGATTTTTTAATTTTATTATAAATAAAGAAAAGCAAAATCCAGAAAATTTTAATAGAAGTCAAGAATTAGAGTTTTTTAAATTACTAGAAAAGCTAGAATTAAATTATACAGAAAATCTTTTAAAGATATTTACGAAAGAAAATGTAGAAAAGCTAAAAATAATTATTTTTGCATTAAAAGAAATATTTTTAAGCAATAAAAATCATTTACTAATCAAAGTAAAAAGAGAAGAACTAATAGAAATATATGAAAATTGTAAAACAAAAGAAAAAGAATATAGAGGAACAGAAAAAGAAATAAGTAATTTTTTTGAATATTATTATAGAAGTTTAATAAGAAAATTAGAAAAAGCATAATAGCTTTTATTTTTTTGCCTAAAAACAAGGAGGTCAAAGATGATACCTACTTATAATATAGATAATTTAACAGGTAATTTAGATACAATGTTCCAAAATGTTATGAAACTCGGATTTATAATATCACTTGTTCTTATAACAATATGGATTATTGTAAGTTTATTGATATGGTTATTTCGGAGCCAAAAAGAAATCCGAAAGAGCAATTAAGTTTGGAATAAAGAATTTTATAATAGCCTTAATTTTAATTATTATCGTACTAATAGTGCCAGTATTATTTACCATATTTTAAGTTAAGGAAAAATGAGCATACAAGCTCCAGAAGGATTGTTCTAAGAGAATAATGGGAGGTAATGTATGAGCAAGGTAAGAAAAAAAGGAAAATTAAAAGAAAACATAAAAAAATTAATGTATAAAATAAAAAACAAGATTTGGATAGTACCACCTATATTAATGATGCTACCAAGTAAGGTATTTGCAGTTGAAGGAAGCATTAATACAGCAGAAATAAATCAAGCAACAGAAAATATAAAAAACGCAGTTGTTAAGTTAGCGATGCCAATCGGTGGAATTTTAGTATTTGTCAGCATTGTCATTATTGCTCTAAAAATGATAGTCAATTCTAACAATGCTAACAAAAGAAGTGAATCAATAGGGGCATTAGCTTGGGTATGTGCAGGAACAATGCTTTTAGGATTATCACTAATTGTTGCAGGAATTATTATATCAATTGCTACAAATGGTGGTGGAGCATTAATACAAAGTACAGGAACAACAGCATAGGAGGAGATGTAGATGAATATATACAAAGTACCATTTGATTTTGCACATGAAGAAAAAATATTTGGTGGTTATTTATCATTAAGACAAGCAATTTATGTGGTATTAGGAATATCGTCAGCAGGAATATTATTTATTCCACATATTCCTATGATATTCAAAGTAATTATATTTTTAACAACATTTATAGCATTTTTAATATTTGCATTTTTAAAGATAAATGAGATATATGCAGATAGACATTTTTTAAACATTATAAAATACATATTTAGAAAGAAGATATATCTTTCGGAAAGGTAGTAAAAAATGGTAATTGCAATTATATTTATATTAGCAGGGATTATCTTTATGATAGGAACTCTAATATATGTGAAAAATAAAAATAGTTTACAAGAGATTAGAAAAATAGATACAAAAGATACAAAAAAGGTACGAAAGACAATATGCAATTTATGGGGAATTAGTAATATAAAAGATAATATGATATGTGTTAATAAAAGACAGTATTCAATTATATTAGAATTGGAAAGTATAGAATATAATTTATTACATAATCAAGAAAAAAATGCAGTTGATTTGGAGTTAATTAGAATATCACAAATGATAAAGTTTCCAGTACAATTTCTAGAGATAAAACAAAAAGTAGATACGAGTGAAAGTATTGAAAAAATAGAATTAAATACAACAAATGCTAATTCTTACATAAAAGAGTATGGTCAAAATCTAATAAGAAAATTACAGGAAATTTCAAACAATGAAAATTTATTCAATAGGAAAAGTTATATGATTATAACAACATTTAACAAAGAAAAAGAAGCAAAGATAGAATTACTTGACTTTTACGATTTGCTAAAATATCACTTTGCAAACATAAAAATAGGAATTAGAATTTTAGGAAAAAATGAAGTAGAACAACTTATATATGACCAATTACATAAGGGGAGTAAAACAAGGGTAAACGAAATAATTGAGGAAGGAGGACTAGCATTATATGCAACACAAGAAAAAAGAAAAGAAAATCAAACCATATAAAAAAAGGAAGGCAAAAAAAGAGGAAAATTTATTAGATAATCAAAAAGATTTGATTTCACTACTAGCTCCAGAAGTTATCGAAGAAAAAAGAGATTATATTTATTTAGGTAGTGATAAATATGCAAGGATATTTTCATTAGTATTTTATCCTAATAAAATTTGGCTTGGATGGATAGATGAGATATTAAATGAAATTGGAGATGTCGATATATCAGTACAAATTCAAGTAGCAGATGAAAGAAATGTCGAAAAATATCTAACGCATAAGATAACAAAGTTAAGGTCAGATAAATATTTGTTTATTAAACAAGGTAATATTGAAAATCTATATAAACTAGAGGAACAAATACAAGCATTAGAAGAAATGAGGAAAGACATACAAATACATAATGATAAAATGTTTTTTGTAAAAATAGAGTTTAGAATTAATGCAGAAAGTATAAAAGAATTAAATGAAAAAAGCACTGTATTAAGAGATGAATTTTCAAATCGAGCTTGTGAAGTAAAACCTTTGTATTTTAAACAATTAGATGGACTAAAAGAAACATTACCAATAAATAATAACATCATAAGAGATAACACAAGAAATATGACATCAGAGGGATTAGCAACAATGTTTCCAATAGCAAGAACAAAGTCAGATTTATCAAAAGGAATTTATTTAGGTAGAGATTTATTTACTGGACTACCTTTAAACTTAGAAACATTTTGTGAAGAATTATCTAACGCAAATATTGCAATTTTTGGAATACCAGGAGCAGGTAAATCTGTAGCAGTGAAAGTTATATCTGGAAGAAATGTTGTAGAAGGTAGAAGAATGGCTACTATAGACATAGAAGGAGAATATGGAAATTTAACAGAAAAATTAGGTGGTAGAGTAATAAAAGTAAGACAGGGTATTCCAGTTGGAATAAATCTATTTGACATAGATATTGATGAAGATGAAAATTTTGTTGATATAGACACAAAAGTAACAGAAATACGAGCAATATTTTATGGAATTATAAATAAATATGAAAATAGATCACTTAAACCTTATGAAATTTCAGATATAGAAAAAGCAGTAAAAGAAGTGTATTTTGAAAAAGGAATAACAAAAGATAGAAATTCAATTTATGAAAAACAGGGTGGAAAAATAGATGGAAAAATTACATTAGGAAATGTAAAGAAAAGGATGCCAACACTTACCGATTTTCATAGAGTAATGAAAGACAAAATAGGAAATAAGGAACTTGCAACAACATTAAGTAATTTTCTTAGAGGAAATACTTTAGGAATTTTTGATTGTCAAAGTACACTAAAAATAAATGACCAAGTTATATGTTTTGATATTTCAGAAATTCGTGATGAAATTATGAGATATTATGTATGTTTAGTTTTAACAACTTGGATAACTAATAAATATATGGCAACCAAAGAAAAAAATCCACGATATGTAACAATCGATGAAGCATGGAATATTTTCAAAAATAAAGAAACATCTGACTTTTTAGAAGATTTAGCGAGGCGTGCAAGAAAAAAGAAAGTGGCATTGATTTTAGCAACACAAAACTTAGGTGAGATGAGACAAAATAGACAAGCGGAAGCAATCGTAAATTGTTGTGATACGATTATACTATTTAAACAATCAGTAGGTAGTATTGATGAAGTTATGAAATTTTTCAAATTACCAAGTGGAGCAAGAGATATTTTATTAAAAGCAAGACCGGGAGAATGTATTTTAATTAGAGCAGGAGAGGTGCGAGCAGTAAAAATCGAAATGACAGAATTTGAAAGTAAATTTGTTACAACATAGGATAGGTGGTGGAAGAATTGAATATGAAAAAAGTTTTGATAAGTATGTTTGTAATAATACTTATTTTTTTTAGCTTTACAAATTCAGTAAATGCTAATTTTTTTACAGATGATGAAGAAGAGGAAAATGTTGAAGATATTATTGATGAAGACGAAGGCGGATTATTTGAAAAAATTATTGCTAAAATGATAGGTGGCTTGGCAGAAACAGTATTTGACCTAACGACTAAAGAAGAATTTGGAGTAGGATTTAAGAACTATGATGAACTAATCTTTGGAAATAATCAAACAGACCTTTCACCATTTACAGAAGAAAATTGGAATTTAATGATGGATTGGTACTGGAGGATTGCAACAATAATAGGAGGACCAATTTTAATAGCAATTGTTGTACTTGCTTGGAAAATGATTGTTGCAGGTATGAGTGAAGATAAAAGAGTAGAGGCAAAGGATAATTTGTTAAGATTATTTTTTGGAGCAGCAGCAATAGGTATGGCTCCAATATTTGTGAAATTTGTACTTTTACTAAATAATTCCTTAGTAAAAATGTTAGTTGCATATACACATGGAAGTTTAGATGACCTTTTAGGTAATTCACTATTGACAAATATTAATACTGGAAATGCAATAGCAACAGCAATTGTAATTGCAATGTTTGCATATCTATTTGTGAAGATTAATATAAAGTTTATCATTAGACAATTTACATTAATTGTTTTTACTATTTTCACACCGATTGTAGCAATATTTTGGATTTTAAATAAAAGAACAATAGCAAGTAGTATTTGGTTTGGACAGATAATTATAAATGCTTTTATGCAATTTGTTTATACATTTTTATTTTTAATCTATATGAGTTTTCTTCCAGAGAGTGCTGGTTGGGCAGTAAGTTTATTGTGGGCTATGATGATTCTTCCTCTAGCGGATGCTTTGCAAAATACAATGCAAAATCTTGTTAGTAGAATAGCAGGTGTAGATAATGAAGAGTTGGCTAACAGAGGTATAGGTATGGCATCAGCAATGGGATATACAGTAAGGTCTATTGCATATCAATTTAAAGGAAATACTGAAAATAGTGAAGATACTGGAAATGCAGAAAACAAGGAAGAAGGGCAAGACTTTATTAGTAGAATCATTAATAGAAGTACAAAAACAACATCGAAACCATTAGAAGGAACTAGCTTAGCTGGTACAAATTACGAAAGTAATTCTTATAACATAATGGGCAATTCAAAAGCTGAAAATATGAATAAAAATCAAGAATTAAATCAAGCAAATCAGAAACAAATAAATCGTGAAAGCAAGTCAAGTACAGGTGGAAGTATAAAGAAAGCATATAATATTGGAAAAGAAGCAATGAATTTAGGAATGTATATGGCAGAGGGTAGAAATTACAGAACAAATAACTATGAGCAAGATAGGAAATATCAAAGACATAATATCAATAATACAAGGAAAGAAGATTTACAAAATAATACCAATAAAATTATAACAATAGAGGAAGAAACAGATGTTGAAGAATAAGATAAAAAAAGCAGTTGTAAGTTTTGCAATTATGCTAATAAAACCATTTATTGTTCCAATTATTATGATTGTAATATTATTGGCTATTGTTTGTAGTATAACAGATATATTATATATAGCTTTTAATCATGAAGAAGAAAGTAATATTAAAGAAGAGCTTGCTTATTATGATACAGAATACAATAGAGATGAAGCAAAAAGCTTTTTTGACAGTGTTTGGGATTTCGTAGAAAAAATATTTGGTGGAGGAGAGATGGCAAAAGATGCAGATTGGCCAGTAGAAGGTCAATATACAATAACAAGTTATTTTGGAAAAAGAGATGCACCAACAACAGGAGCATCAACGACGCACTCTGGAATAGATATTGCAGCACCAGAAGGTAGCAAATTAGTTTGTATTATGGATGGAGAAGTAACATCTGTTGGTTGGGGAGGTGCAGGAGGTTATACAATTACCATAGAAAGTACAGATGGTGTATATAAATTCTCATATTGCCATTGCTCTCCAGAATTTATTGTATCAGTAGGACAAACAGTAAAAAAAGGAGAGATTATAGGAAAAGTAGGACCTAAAAATGTATATGGTGTTACAAACAATCCATATAAAGATTCGAATGGAAATCCAACAAATGGTGCTACAACAGGATGTCATTGCCATTTCACGATTAGAAAAAATGGTGAACTAATAGATCCATTAGAAATTTTAAAAGAAAGAGAGGTTTTAGTTGCATGACAGTAATATATACAGGTATTGAAGAAATAGACAAAGAAATTGCACAAGAAATAAGAGACTCTATTATTGCTCATTACAGTGATTATCTGATAGAAAATAATACATTTGAAAATCAAACAGTTATTATATCTCCCAATGGAATAGAGGGGGATATACACGAATTTTTATTTACATTAAAGCAAATGAATATGAGAGTCATTTTATTACTAAAAGATAAAAAACAAGAAGAATTGAAAATTGCTTTACAATTAGGAATTTATGACATTGTGTTTGGAAATTTTTATCCGAGTCAGATAAAAGCAATTATAGATAAACCTAGAAATTTTCAAGATATTTCAATGATATATAAGAAAGTATTTAATTTAAAAACGAATAGAACTAAGAGAATTAGAAAAGAAAAATCTAATTCTTTTTTTAGTAGAAAGTAAAGGTGAAAGTAAATGAAGAAAATTATAAAATATATTTTAATTATTGTAACTGTAATAATAGCACTGTTTGTAGCAAAATTTTTATTGACTTTTATACCAGAAAATAATGAGAAAGATAATCAAATAGTGGAAAATACAGTTATCGAAGATAAAGAAGATATAAAAGTACAATTTGCTGAAGATATATTAGGAAAGTTAAAAATACCAAAATTAAATATAGAAGCAGAAATAAAGGAAGGAACAGACTTAGATACACTTGCAAATTACATAGGACATTTTAAAAATACATCACTATGGAATGGTAATGTAGCATTAGCAAGTCACAATAGAGGAAGTCAAGTTGTTCATTATTTTGAGGGGATACATCTCTTAACTGAGGGAGATGAAATTATATATATAACAAATTTAGGAGAGAGGAGGTATTCGGTTTATAATACAAAAGAAATAGAGAGTACAGATTGGTCTGTAACTACAGATACGGAAGAAAATATACTTACTTTGATTACTTGTGTAGCAAATCAACCAGAAAAGCGTCTATGTGTTCAGGCTAGAGAGATTTAGATAGATTTTAAGAAAATTTTTTTTGAAATATACTTTTACCATATAAAATTGCTAAAATTTAAAATGTAAGGCAATAACCAATATTTTAAAGGAGGAGTTTATATGGTTAGAAAGATTATTATAATGAGTAGTGTTATTATCGTTGTATGTATTATAGGAAGTATATTTGTATTTAGGAAAGCGGAAAAAAACGATACAACAAATTCTATAAACACAGATATTACCAATCATACAAAAACAATGGAAGAGAATATAGAAAATGTAGTAGAAAGTTCAACAGAAGAAACAACTACACAAGAAAATAATCCAGTAGAAACAGTAGAAGATAATAAAATACAAGATAAAAATAATAAAATCGTAGGTAATTCAAGTAACAAAGAAAATCTGGAAAAATCAAATCCTATAAATGAAAATAAAGATATACAAGAAACAAACAATGATAATAAACAAAGTCAAGTAAATCAAAAGATAGAAGAAATACAAACAGAAGTTAAAGAAGAAAAACCAGTAGAGATAACAAAAGAAGAATATATCTATAATAGTACAGAAACAAAAAGATTAATTGATGATATTGACGAAATTGCAAAAAGAAATTCTTCACTATGGAATAAAGATGGCAGTAAAAAATATGAAATAGAAATAGCTTCAAGTTTAGTTGGTGGCAACTATATGTATCCATATAGTAAAGCACAATTAGAAGGTATTGTTTTGAATGTTTTTTCTGTAAAATTTTTAGTATATGCAGTTGATTATCATAAAACTGGTTTCGCAACAGAAACAAGGTATTACATAGATATAGCAGAATATTCAAATAAATAATGGAAATGAAAGCATTGACATATTGCAATGCTTTTATTTAATGGAAGGAGAAATGTGAACATGAAAATAAATAAAAGTAAAAAAATAATTAGTTCATTAATTTTAATATTTATGATAGTTTCACAATTAGGCGGAGTTTTTGCAGCTAGTATTGGTGAAACAAAAGACTTAGTATCATTAGGAGAATGTGCAAGACATTTAAAATATAGAAATTCACAAGGTGTAGATACACTTATCATTACACATTATGTAGTTTATAATGAAAATGGCAAACAATACCCAGCATATTGTTTAAATGTTAATTTACCCGGTATCGAAGAATCAGATTATGATGTGGTTGTAGAAGATATGAGTCAGATAGCCAATAATCAAATGGTGTGGAGAGTATTACTTAACGGATTTCCTTATAAAACTCCACAGGAAATGGGGTTACCAGATGAACAATCAGCCTTTGTAGTTACGAAACAAGCAATTTATGCTGTATTAGACGGAAGAGATACCAATAGATATAGTGGAGCAGATGAAATAGGTAATGTTATGGCTAATAAAGTAAGAGAGCTTGTAGATATTGGTAGAAATGGAACACAGACATATCAAGATCCAGTGGTAACAACAAATGCAATAACAGATGCAGGAGTGGACAATATAGATAATAAATATATTTCACAGACTTTTAATGTTACAGCACAAGTAAATATGAAAGATATAAAAATCATTTTAAATGGACAATCAGCACCAGAAGGAACAAAAGTTACAGATGAAAACAATAATGAAAAAACAACTTTTAACAAAGGAGAAAATTTTAAAATATTAGTACCTAGAGAAAATATAACCAGTGATATTAATGTTGAATTTAGTGTAAGTGGACAAGCTGAAACATATCCTATTCTATTTGGTAAAGCACCAAATTCAAGTGTGCAAAATTATGTATTAACCACAGACCCATTTGTTTTAAGCACAACAAGAGGAACAATGTCATATACACCAAATTTTGATGTTGAGATTGAAAAGGTGTCTAATGGGAAAAGTGAAATAACAGGAAAAGAGGAAGGCTCAGCACTTGCAGGAGCAACTTTTAAGATAGTAGTAGATGGACAAGAAATGGAAAAAATATTAAAAACAGATGAAAATGGAAAGATTTATATAGAAGGATTACCTTTAAATACAGAAATAACAATAACAGAAGTAGAAGCACCAGATTACTATTTAAAAGGTAAAAATACTACATTTATAGTAGAAGGAAAGTATGATGGGGATAATAAAAAAGTAACAGTTGAAAATACACCTGTAGATATAGAAGTAACCGTAGATAAGAATGTTGATAAAGAAGAAGCACAAGGAAATGAAATTGTAACCTACGATATTGATAATATTCAAAATTTATCTAATGTTAAATTAGACGATTTTACATTAACAGATAACTTACCAGAAGAAGTTAGAATACAAAAATTACAAACTGGTACATATAATGAAGATTTAAAATATAGAATCACTTATGATACAAACAAAAGACAAAATATAGAAATAGCAAAAGATTTAAGTACAACAAAAAATAATACAATAGATTTTACAAAAGAAGAGTTAGGAGAAGAGGAATATGTAACTTCATACTCTTTACATTTTGGAACAGTCAAGATAGGTTTTTCAAATACAAGTAAAATGTTTATAGAAACAAAAGTAATAGAAGGCTTAGTAGATAAATCAACCTTTATAAATAATGTGAGAGTATTTGGTCATTATTTAGAGGCAACAGCAGAGGATAAAGATGATGTACCTGTTGAAGTTTATGAAAATATATTAAAAGTTAGAAAAATAACAAAAGAATATAACCAATATACAGAATTACCAGCAGGTTCAAGAATTAATGCAGTATTTGAACTATTAGATGAAAATAAAGAATATATTGCAACTTTAGATGTAAAAGATACAGAAGACTATATTTATAAATACTTAGAAACAGGTAAAACATACTATCTAAAAGAAATATCAGTTGATCCATATTATGTAATAAGCAATGAATTAGTAGAATTTAAGTTTGAAGAAAATGGTCAAGTAATCGAATTAGAAATTGCAAATGATAATGTAAATCTTGTTGTAGATGTGGAGAAAGAAGCACCAGCAGAGGCTCAAAGAGGAGAAGTAATTGATTATACATTTAACAACATAGGCAATTATTCAAATACAGAAGTAAGCAACTTTATTTGGGGAGATAAATTACCTAGACAAGTTAGAGTTCAAGAATTACAAACTGGAACATGGAATGAAGAGTTAGAATATGAAATCCAATTTATTACTAATAAAAATACAAACTGGAAAACTATTGGAGATAAATATAATACACAAGAAAATTACACTATAGATTTAACAAGTGAAGCATTGGGGTTAGAAGAAGGTGAGTATGTAGAAGAATTTAGGCTAATATTTGTAAAAGTAAAAGCTGGATTTGAAGCAACTACTACACCAATCGTAAAAGCAAGAGTAAATGATGATGTGCAAAATAATAAAATATTTGTAAATAACACTTATGTTACAGCAGATTATCAAGAAACAGAATTAAAAGCTGAAGATGAAGTACATACAATAGTTTATACAAAAACACCAGAAACGGAAAAAGAATTACCTAAAACGGGCATGTAAAATTAAGAAGGAGGGATATATATGTTAGAAATTACAGAAGTTAGAGTAAAAAAGATAAACAAAGGAGATTTACTTGCAGCAGCAAGTGTATGTATCAATAACAGTTTTATTGTAAATGAAATCAAATTATTAAATGGAAAAAATGGAAGGTATATTAGTATGCCAAAGAGAAAAATAAAAAATAGAAATTATAGACAAGACTTTTCATATCCTATCAATAACGAAACTAGAATCCAACTTTTAGATGCAATATCTGAAGCATATGATGATATAGTAGAAGAATAGTCTACAGATAGAGGAGGTATTATTTTTGTATCTCCTCTAATTTAATTTTTGAATTATTATATACTTTTTGAAAGAAAAATGGTATAATTCTTCAGTAAGTTGCTATTCGCTTAAATAACAAGAGCTATATTGAGGAGGATAAATATATGAAATTTAATTTTGATATCAAAAATAAAAAAGCTGGATTTGAAGCGGATGTTGAGAAACTGGTAGAAAAAGGTATGGAACAACACGAAAAGGATTGGGGTTCAAAATTTAATTTGAAACAACAGGCAAAAAAAGAAATGAAAGAATTAAAACATAAACAAAAAATTGACATGGAAGAAACTAAACAAAAAAGGTTAAATAGATATCAAAGAAAGCAAGAAGAACAAAGAAAAAATGAAGAATTGGAACATAAACATTTTATGCAAGGTATGGCAATAATGATAGGTATAGCAATATGTTGTTTTATTATAGCTATTGTTGGTTCAATATTTGGACTTGGATAGTATTATTTCAAATATTAGTAATCTATATATTAGGAAAGTTAAAAAGGAGCAAATAAGAATGGGAAGAAGAGAAATAAAACGAAAAGCAAAACTAATGACAGAAGAAATAAAAGAAAAAATGGACAATAAAATTTTCACATATTATGAAGCAGATAGATTAGTATTAGACATTATCAAAAGCCATTTAACAGGTGAAGATGATTGGGAATATACTCGAGGAATTTTTGACATGGGAGTAGAATTTGACACTATTAATTTTGATTACAACAGCTCTTCTTTATCATATGAGATTGACGATATGATTTATCTAGGAGTAGGTTACGAGTTTATTGATTTACCAGAAGACTTAAAAGAAGAGGAAAAAGATAGAATCAAAAATTTAAAAGTGAAAATAAAATGGATTCAAAAACCAACTAAACAAGATTTTGATGATAGAGATATCATTTATAAAGACGAAATGCTAGCAGAGGAAGAATAATTTAATATTTTTATAAATAGGATAGACATATTAGAAATAATAGTGTAAAATATTGGTCATAGGAAATGATAAGAGGCAGATGTGGTTTTGCCACCTGATTTTACGACATGTCGTAGGGAAGGTGGTGATGTTTATGGTTAAAGTAATGCTAATTTTAGTAATATCATTAATGTTATCTTTAACATTAAACGTTGCCTTAGCAGCAGTTCTGTATAAGAACTGGGTTAACAAGCAACTACATAAATAAAAAAAGCTCACATCTGTACTTTGCTAGGTAGATGTGAGTTTTTCTCTAATATCTGGCAAAACCACGTTTGTGGATTGTCATTTCCTATATTTATTATAGTCTATTTGATAGGAAAAAGTCAAGAAATATGATTAATTTTTTAAAATTCAAAGGGAGATATAAGGAATATACTTTATATCTTCTTTTTTACATTAAGAAAAAGGAGGAAAGGAAACAGTGCAAAAAGAATTATTAACAGAATTAGAAGATTTAAGAGATGAAACAGAATTTATATTAAACAATGAAGAAATCGTAGAAAATAAACATATAGAGAATTATTTAAGGAGTTTAGAAAGAATTAGATATAATATTTTTAACAAAATCAAATTAAGAGATAAATATGAAATCAATGAAAGTGAAAAAATAAACTATTTAAACAAACAGTATAAAACAACACTTGAAAATGGAATATTGAAAATATTTATACCAGAGGTTATACCAAAATATAAAAATATCAATAATTATGCTTACAAAAATATCATGTTTAATGTTATGGAAAAAACAAAAGAATACAAAAAATTATTTAATACAGAATTGGTATGTGTCTTTATAAATGTAGTAGAAAACCAAAGAAATATTGACATAGATAATAAATTTATAAAGCCTATCGTAGATGGACTAGTTGCATCTGGAGTAATCGCAGATGATAATATTCATAATATGTTTTATACAGTATTAGGAACAACAGATAAAACTAAAAAGCCATATACAAATGTATATGTTTTTAAGGGAGAAAAACTACTAAACTGGATACAAAAAATGAATGAAGTGGACACATCCAATATATCCACTTTCGACAATTTTTAGAGATAAAGAAATGGATATGTTGAAATATATAAAATAATTGAAAAGTAGATAAATTTTAAAAAAATGTTGTTTGAAGTTTAAAGGGTATCAAACAACAAAAAAGAAAAAAGGTTTTACATATATTGTGCAGATAAAGTAAACAAGGAAGGAGGAAGAAAAAATGTGAATCTGAGATTAAGTAAAAAAGATATCGAGTTATTGTCATTTTTAAAAAAATATAAAATTATGTTGGCATCAGAAAGTAAAAGGATATATCAGTCAAAAGGTTATCATTTCAAAAGACTTAAAATATTAGAACAAGAGAGATATATTCAAAGAGTAGATAGATATTACATAAGATTAGATATAAAAGGTACAAAATTGATGAAAGAAATGGGATATGAATATTATCGAATATGTAGAAGAAAAGATTACCAAGATAGAGTAAAAGAAATTGTAAAAGTAGCAACACTAACATTAGATAGTAATATTGAATTTATACCAAGTTGGGAAATAAAGAATAATAATATCTTTACAGATACAGCTAGAAAATTTGTTGGAGAACTGATTTACCAACAAAAGAAGTATATTGCTTATTTTATTTCTAAAGGAAAAGAAACAGTTTATATTAGACAAGTTATTAATGATATACAAAAAACAGTGGGATATAATAATATAATTGTTTTCTTAGAAGATATGAAAGTATTAAGCAAAAGCAATCAATATTTTATATTTGGTAAAAGTTCGACACTTATTGTTAATGCTAATAAAAGGAATTTCGATAGAATGAGAAATTTTCAAAAAATAGATTTGTATGAGGTTATTAAAAATATATATCAAGAAGAAATATTACTATCAAATTGGAAAAAAGCAGATTATATGACACAAAGTAGACAATATATTTTACTGATGCCCTTTATTGATACGGAAAAATTGCATGAAATAAATATATTTTATAACAATAACAAAATGTCAAATCGAAAAATTGATATAATAACATTAAAAGAAAATAAAGGAAAAATTAAAGAAATACTGACTAACAAAGTAAATATTATTGAAATAGATAATTTGTTAGGAGGCATATATGGAGAAATTAAAAAGGTATAAATTACCTTTATTTTTTCTAATAATCAATATAATAACTGTTTTAATCATAAGTGTTTATATACATATGATAAAAGATAACATGAAGATGCAAATATCAACTGGAACAGTTTTGGTAATATTGTTAATCATTGATGGAATTATCATATTAACTGTAAAAAGTATTATACTGACAAAAGCAAATGCAAAAATAGAGGTAGAAGGTATAAGACTAAAGAATAAAGATGGTACACATGGTACTGCGGACTGGGGAACGAAAGAAGAAATAAAAGAATACTTAAGTATAGGAAAAAGGGATGGTATCATACTTGGTCAAACAGATGAAGGTGAGTTAATCACATTACCATTAAATACATATCTAAATAAAAATATTGCTATATTTGGTGCATCAGGAAGTAAAAAATCTCGTGGATTTGCCATTCCAAATATAATCGAATTAGTTCAAGAACAATTACAACTTATAGTGGGAAGAAATATGAGTCTAGTTATCACAGACCCAAAGGGAGAATTATACAGAAAGACAGGAAAATATTTAGAAGAAGAAAAAGGATATGATGTTAAAGTATTTAATTTAGTCAATCCAGAATATTCAAATGGTTCAAGATTTATAGGATTTGTAGAAGATGAAACAGATGCACAAATTTTTTCACAGATTGTAATTGAAGGAACACAATTAGATAGAAAATCTGGAGGAGATGAGTTCTGGAATAGAGGTGAACAAAATCTTTTAAAAGCATTACTCTTATATACAATTAATTATGTTGAAAAAGAAGAAGAGCGTAATATGGGATTTATCTATGATTGCTTAGCAAGTGGAAATATAAAATCAATAGATAATCTGTTTTATAATACAGAAGGACCAACAAGACTTGCATATAACATTTATGCACAATCTACAGATATTGTAAAACAAAGTATTGTAACAGGTTTAGCAACAAGACTACAAATTTTTCAAACAGATAAAATTAGAAATATTACAAATAAAGATGAGATTAATTTTGAGAATATTGGAAAAAAGAAAACTTGTATATATGTTGTTACAAGCGATACAAATTCAGCGTTTGATTTTTTAAGTACGCTGTTTTTTTCATTTCTATTTATAAAGTTAATTAAATTTGCAGATAGTATGCCAGATGGCAGATTACCAGTAGAAACAACACTTATACTTGAAGAGTTTCCGAATATAGGAAGGATATTAGACGTACAAAAGAAGATTAGTACAACTAGAAGCAGATTACTAAATATATGTGTCATATTTCAAAATATAGCCCAACTAAAAAACAGATATGATAATGATGTTTGGCAAGAAATATTAGGAAATTGTGATACAAAAATATGTATGGGATGTGGAGATATCCTAACAGCAGAATATATAAGTGAATATTTAGGTGTTGCAACAGTAGAAACAAATGCAATTAGAAAAGAAGCAGGTTTTGATGGAAATTTTACATATGGAATAGAAAATATTTCAACAAGCAAAAGAAATTTAATGAATCCAGATGAACTGTTAAAAATGGATCATGAAAAAGAAATTATTATGATAAGAGGAAAAGAACCATTTATGTGTAAAAAGTTTGATTATAGTCATCATCCAGAAGCAGAAAAATTAAAAGATATTACACAAGAAGAACTGAAAGAAAAATTTAAAGATAACGTAGAGCAAAATCATAAATTTAAACAGGAAAAAAAGGTTAAATATTCATTTAAAGATTTTTAAAAAGAAAGAGGTGATATTTAATGACAGGTGAGTTGCAAGAAAAAATAACTTGGCAAAATATCAATTCATCTAAAGAAAGAGGCAAAATCTTAACAGGAAATATAATTGCAATCGAAGTAGAAAAAATGAAAGAAGAAAATATAACTTGTGCAATTGTGAATTTTAGAGGAATAAAAGTGTTAATTCCAGCTACAGAAGTAATCAAAGATGGTCAAAATAACAAAAAGATATTAAGAAATATGATGGGAGCAGAAATTAAATTTATAATAGTAGAAGCAGATAGAGTAAGTGAAAAAGCAGTTGGCTCCAGAACAAAAGCAATGGAAAGACTAAAAGAAATGAATATGAAAAAGCTAGAAGTAGGAGATAAAATATATGCTAAAGTTGTTGGTGTATGGAGAAAATATATAAGAATAGAATGTATAGGGATAGATTTTGTGGTAAAAGCACAAGATTTACAATATGGATATATAGAAGATGTATCAAAACTATATAAGGTAAATGAAGAAATTAAAGTGATAATTAAAGAAATAGATATGGAAAAGCAAAGTATAAAAATCTCTATTAAAGACTTATTAGAAGATCCATTTAAAAATATTCGAAAAGACTTTACAGAAAAAGGTGAATATTTAGCAGAGGTAACAGGCTATACAGACAATGGAATATTTGCCAATATTGCACAAGGAGTTGATACGGTTTGCACATTACCTACTTGGCTAGATAGACCACCACTACCCAAAGAAAAAGTGATTGTAAAAATATATAAAATTGTACCAGAAAAAAGAAAAATTTATAGTTCGCTAGTAAAGATATTAGGAAGTGATGCAGATGAATGAAACAAAAAATAAAATCGTAAAATTACTATGGGATTTTCAATCTCTAAGAGAAGAGCATATTGAGAAAATATGTAATTGTACGAGAAGTGATATAGATGTGTTAATTGCCAATAAAGTATTGGTAAGAGATAAGACTACTGGACTTATAAGACATAAGGCAAAACAAATGAATAATAGAAATGCTGTTGTATTTGATGTTGTGATGGAATATTTAGAAAGAAATCCAGAAATCAAAAAAGGAAAGCATCCTGTAAATGTAACTTTAAAAACAAGATATATTAGTTATGATATTATTGCAATAAAAGAAGAGGAAATGGATAAATTATTTAACGAAATAGATATCGTTTCAAAGTCAGATAAGATTATTATTATCATTGAAACGAAAAATTATATAAAAAGACCAATTAATACAACAAGAGAATGTTACATTTGCACATATCCACCAATTGATATTGTTGATAAATTAAATTAATAAAAAAATTTAAAACTTAGATAAAGCTTTAGAAATAGCATTATCTAAGTTTTTTTATGCTCAAAATTTAAAAACACTATGATTTTTAATTTTTTTGTGATAAAATGAAAATGATTTTTTAGAATGAAAATATCTGTAACAAATGGAAGGAGGATTTTTAATGTTAGAAGGTATTGAAGTGTTATATCATAGTAGTATAAAAATAAATAAAGGAAAAATAATATATTTCGATCCTTTTAAAATAGCTCAAAACTATCATGATGCAGATATCATATTTTTAACACATGACCACTATGACCACTATTCGGAAAATGATATAGATAAAGTTATAAAAGATGACACAGTGATTATTGCACCTGAAGAACTATTAACCAAATTGTTAAGAAGAGGATATAAAAAAGATTACATTATCACAGTCGACCCAGAAGAAACAGATATGGTAGAAGGAATTAGATTTGAAACAATACCAGCATATAATGTAAATAAGCAGTTTCATCCAAAAGAAAATGGATGGGTGGGATATATAATAGAATTAAATGGTATTCGTTATTATATTGCTGGAGATACAGATATCACAGAAGAAAATAAAAAAGTAAAATGTGATGTTGCATTTGTTCCTGTAGGTGGAACATATACAATGGACTTTAAAGAAGCTGCATATTTAGTAAATGAAATAAAACCTAAAATAGCAATTCCAATCCATTATGGAAGTGTAGTAGGAACAAAGCAAGATGCAACTGATTTTGCAAGATTGATACATCCAGAAATAAAATGCGAAATATTAATGAAAGAATAGGAGAAAAACAATGAATCCATATGAAATATTTACAAAAAATGAAATAGATTTACTAGCAGGAGTGACTAAAATAGAAAATAGAGAATATACAAAAGAAGAAACAAAATTAATTCGAGGTAACATTTTTGATGAAATATTTTTAAAAAGTTTCAAGAATGGAGATATGGACAAAGCTAGAATAGAATTTACAGGAATTATAGAAAAATTAGATAGAAGCATAATATAAAGAATATTAGAAGTGGAGTTTTTTAAAATGCAACCAAAACAATTAAAAATCTTTGATGTAGTTGAATTAAAAGATGATACTAAAGGAATCGTAAAAGATATAAAAAATAGGAAAATAAAAGTTGAAATCATAGCTCAAAATCGGTACAAAAATGAAAATACAAGAAATAGACATAGATGATATTAAAAACATCATTTATAAACATTAAGAGAAAAGGAAATAATAATGAAAGAAATCATATTTTCAGGATTAGGATTAAAACTAAATGTGAATAGTGTAGCCATAAGTATTTTTGGAGTAGATATTTATTGGTATGCTATTTTGATTGTAAGTGCATTTGTTATCGCTATTATTTTATGCAAAAAAGATGATAAAAAATATGGAATAGATTTTGAGAATATATTAGAAGTATTAATCATAGTAATTCCTATTTCTATCATTTGTGCGAGACTGTATTATGTCTTATTTGATTTATCATATTATACAAAAAATCCAATTGAAATTTTTAATATAAGAAATGGTGGATTAGCAATTTATGGTGGAATTATAGGAGCGGTTATAACGATTATTATATATTGTCGAGCAAAGAAAATGAACATTCTAGATATGCTAGATTATGTTGTCCCATATTTAGCATTAGGACAAGCCATTGGAAGATGGGGAAATTTCTTCAATGGGGAAGCTCACGGAACAGTTACTAACAATATTTTCAGAATGGGTATCGTAGAAAATGGTCAATACATGGAAGTACACCCTACATTTTTATATGAATCTATTTGTAATTTCATTATATTTATCATTTTATTTTTATTAAGAAATAAAAGACAATATAAAGGACAAATAACATACATATATTTGAGTTTGTATGGATTTATTAGAGCAATCATTGAAGGATTAAGGACAGATAGCCTAATGTTAGGTACTTTTAGAATATCACAAGTCTTGTCAATTATATTATGTGTTACATTTGGTATAATTGTGATATATAAGCAAATACAATGTAAAAAGGAAAAATGTAAGCATGAAACATAAGAAAGTATGGTTAATCATATTAGGAATATGTATTATTTTATTAGATCAAATCACAAAAGTAATATTAATAGGAAAAAATACAACAGTTATTCCGAATGTACTTAATTTTACATATACAGAAAATACTGGAGTAGCATTTGGAATAGGGGCAAATAACTTAATTTTAATCATTATAGTCAATATTGTAGTTTTAGGAATTATTATAAAATTTATAAAAGAGAGAAAAGAACAAGTCAATTTTAGTATTTTAATTTCATTAATATTGATACTTTCTGGTGGAATAGGAAATCTAATTGATAGGATTGTTAGAGGATATGTTATAGACTTTATAGATATTAATGTATTTAATTTTCCAAACTTTAATATTGCAGATATAAGTATTAGTATTGGTATAATATCATTGATATTTATTCTTTGTAAGTCAATATTAAAAGAGAAAAAAGTAGAAGAATAAAAAATATGATAAAAATGTTCACAAATCAAAAATTTTTTGATATAATTTAAAAGTAAAATAAAAAATAGAGAAAGAAAGTAGGTATTAAAATGATAAAAAGCCTTGAAACCGTTGGGATAGTAACACACACACACACACAACCATTTTTAGATAACGAAATTGCTAGAAATAGCAAGGCTTTTAATGTACCTATAAATGAAAGAAGAAATCTAAAATTTAACTGTATTTTAATGACAGTTATTTTAGGTTTCTTTTTGTATTTAGGGAAAGGAGGGAAAAATGGAAAAGTGTAAATATCATCAAAATGAAGAAGTAAAATATTCTTGTAAGAACTGCGGAAAAGGTATTTGTCAAAAATGTTATGATATTTTAGATGACATAGATAAACATACATATTTGCATAATATATTTATGGAAATACCAAAAAATACTTGTATGTCTTGTACCTTATTTAATCTTACTAATTATAAAGAAATTATAGATTTGGAGGAAAAAGAGATTGTTAATAAATATATATTTATACTATTCTTATATGTGATTGGAATAATTGTATTTATTGTTTCTGCGATTTTAGAAAGTTTTTTTATAATATTGGGGTTTTTCTTATGTGGATATGGTGCATGGTATTATTATGATGAAGGATTATTGACATTAAAGGAGAGGAAAGATTTAGGTGTTGAAAATTATGAAATTACAAAAGGAATTAGTGGATATAATATTAAACAAACAGAACCAGATTCACTTGTTATAGTTGCTGTGTTTTTATGGTTAATAGGTATTATTTCGACACCAATATATCTTTTGATTAATATAAGAAAAGTGAAAAGAACTCATGATACTTATTTGTATATAAAGAATTTGATAGATAAGTTAGAAAAATTAACTCATAAAAAATATGTTTATGATAAAAAAAGGCAAAGATATATAGAAACAAAAATTTAGAATATTATTGATGAGTATTATAACCGAATTACATTATTGAGATAATGAAGGGAGTGTTTATAATGAACAAAAAAATTATAATTGGAATACTATTAAGTTTATTATTAATGTTAGTTGTATTAACAGGGTGTGGAAATACTGAAAATATTCAATCAAGTAGTGAATCTGGAAATGTTAATAATAATTCATCGGATGTCCAAATAGGTGATTATATTGCATATAATACTGGGACAGGAAATACATATACAGCTAAAGCAGAAACAACTGGTTACGATAAAGACCAAATTTTTGAAACTACAGGAGAAGAAAAATGGAGAGTATTAAGTATTGAAGATGATGGAACTATAAATTTAATAAGTGCAAAGCCAATTACAACTAAATTTGAAAAAGGTTTTTTTCTAAAGGATAAACAAGGATTTGAAAATGGGGTAAAAGAATTAAACGCAATTTCAGAAATATATGGAAAAGGTGAGTTTGCAGAAAGTGCTAGAAGTATGAAAATGGAGGACATAAATCAGTATTTGGATGTGGATGAAGTAGGAAGATTCTATCAAAATGAATATGAAGTAGATTTATCTGAGTATAGTGGACAAGATAAATGGAATAAAATTTATGAATTAATGAATGCAGATTATGGGAAAGAATATACACTTAATGGTTCAACTAGAAAAGTTAGTTTCGCATTTGATTGGTATTCTAGGGAAAATATTGATTTAAGAGAGGTAATAAAAGACCAAAATGTAATTAATGTATTGCAAGTAAATGCAGATGAAGATAAACAAAATAAAATTATATTAGCAGATGAAATAGTTAAGCTAGGAAAATATGCTCAAGAGCCAAGTTATTTTATATTAGGATTAGGATTTTATAGGGTAAGTGATTCATCAAGCACATATGGTATGGAAACATTAGGAGATGAAAATAGTGAAGATGCACCTAATAATGTTGTATATAGAGCAAATGAAACTTTCATACGACCAGTAGTAACATTAAAAAATAATGTTAGAATTGATAGAGGAACTGGAACAGAGGAAGATCCATTTACATTAAAATAAATTGATAAGATAGAGTTATTTGAAATGAAATGACTCTATCTATTTTTATAAATTCCTCTGTAAATTTGTTATAAAATGTTCACAAAATAAAATTTTTTTGCTATAATTTAAAAGTAAAATAAAAAATAGAGAAAGAAAGTAGGTATAAAAATGATAAAAAGCCTTGAAACCGTTGGGAGAGTAACACACACACACACACACACACAACCATTTTTAGATAACGGAATTGCTAGCAATAGCAAGACTTTTAACATACCTAAAAATATGAAGAACTTAAAATATAACTGTAGATAATTACAGGAATATTTTAAGTTCTTTTTGCTTTCTAAAAAATTTATGAGGGGGAATTTTAAAAATGAAAAAATCAAGTGGAAACAAAAAAAGCAATCTAATTATTTTAGCAATAGTAGGAGCAATTATCATAATATTTGCGGTATTATGTTTAATTGAATCAGGTAAAGAAGCCGAACCTAATTATGAAGGATGGAAAATGCAAACAAGAGAAGAAGTACAAGAGGAATTGGATAATATGGGAGCAATAGGAGGAGTTTTATTAGTTGTAGGTATAGGAATTGAAGTATTTGCATTTGTAAAAAATCAAGCTAATTCAAAATTGTCAACAGAAGAATCAGAAACAATAGATCGTTATGAAAAGAGATTGAAAGAATTAAATAATGAATTAAAAGAAAATAAGATAACAAAAGAGGAATATGCAAATAAGAAAGCAAAAATTTTAAATAATATTGTATCAGAAGTAAATACATTAGATTTACTAAAAAAACGATTAAGAGAAATGACAATAGATGACTTAGTTACTGAAGAAGAAGTAAAGAATATAATTGAAAATATAAATACAGATAATAAAAAAACAAAAAATAAAAGAACAGCTACGATTTGTATAATTATCATTGTACTTTTTGTTGTTGGAACTATTGTAGGAATTGCAAGTTCTAGTAAGAATGAAAAGAAATATGATTATAAATTTCCAAGTGATATAACAACATCAGAGTAGAAAGGTGGCAAAAAATGAAGAAAATTATAACATATATATCTGTCTGCATATTATTAATTATGACACTATTATTATTTACAGGATGTGAAAACTTAAATGAAAATAGTGAAAATCAAATTAAAGAGGAAGGAAACGCAAATAATACAGTAACAAGTGAAAAGGAATCAAAAGGAATAGAAGTAGGAGATAATCTATTAAAATATGGAACATATGAAGGAATAGAGTTAGCAAAAGGAAGCAGTATTACTTTAAATGAAGATGGAACCTTTTTGTATAAAGATGAAGAAACATCAGGAGAAGGCACATATGAAGTGAAAAATCAAGAAATAGATGATATAGAAGGTAGTTATAACGCATGGGTGATAGAATTTGATTCAATAGAAAAAGTATCCAATGGAAAGATAACGGAAGATTTCTATTGGTTGTTTACTCAAACAGGAGATATTTCACAAGAACAGGCTTCAATCAATTTTAATTATAAAGAATAACAAAAAATTTCACAAAATGTTCACAAATCAAAAATTTTTTGATATAATTTAAAAGTAAAATAAAAAATAGAGAAAGAAAGTAGGTATTAAAATGATAAAAAGCCTTGAAACCGTTGGGAGAGTAACACACACACACACACACACACACACAAGCATTTTTAGATAACGAAATTGCTAGCAATAGCAAGGCTTTTAGCATACCTAAAAATATGAAGAACTTAAAATGTAGCTGTAATTGATACAGTTATATTTTGAGTTCTTTTTTTGCTTTCTGAAAAGGGGGAATTAGAAAAAATGAAAAAGAAAACTCCATTGTTACATATTATATTAATTTTAATAGTTTTACTTTTTTTTATTACAGGATGTAGAAATAAAGAAGAAAATGTCCAAGGAGAAAATGTTCAAAATCAAAATATAGTTCAAGAAAATGCAAATTTAAATCCTGAATTAAATGGAGTAGTGGGTTTTGCAGAAAAAATAGATGGAGAAAACAGTTCAAAAATAGTAGCATTAAAAAATGATGGAACTGAAATAGAGATTACAAAAGCAGATACAAATGAATATGATACCTTAACTTATTATGCAGGAAAAATCTATTTAAAGAGAAAGAAAAACTTTTATGAAGTTGATTTAACCAATGGCGATGGTAATTATAAAGTATCTAAAATATTTGGATATCCTATGGACACCAATAATTATTATGATAGATATAACTTTAATTATATTTATGTGTATGAAGGAAAATTATATTTTCTAAAAGATACGGATGAATTGATTGAATATGATTTAAAAACTAAAAAAGTTAATGAATTAATTAAAGATGTAGATTATATTGATTTTAGAATGGATAAAGAAAATGGAATAATTTACTATGTAGAACAAAATTCCAAGTATGCACTTAAATCATATAACATAAAAACTAAAGAAACTAAGCAAATTGAAGAAGGTGCAAGTAGAAGTTATCAGTATTCTTCTAAAAGTACTAATTTACCAATAGAATTTGTTGGTATAGGTGTAAATCAAGGTAAAATTTTATATAGTAAAGGTGAGTTTGATGAAGAAGGAACTTCAATTTTTGATACATACTTATATGACATAAAAAGTGGGGAAAAAGAAAAAATTGATGATATAAATACAGGAATTTATTCTGATGGCAAATTATATTATTCAGCAACTCTTCAAAGTAGTGAGCCATATCCACCTAAAGATTTAAAAGTATATGAAAATAGAAATATATCAGAAATTAGTGAATATCAAGAAAATGACTATACAAAGTTTTATGATTTAGGTAATGGTAAAATTCAAGCTGTAATGTATTGGGGACAAGATATATCAACATATGGTGAACAAGCATATACAATTGATAAGAAAACAAATGAAGTAATGAAATCAGATTTAAATTACAGCATGGTCTATTTAATTCAAAATGTAGATAATGCACCAAAAGTAGAAAGTAAAGAAACCGTAGAAAATAAAATAACGATTGAAAAAGCAGAAGAAATTATCAAAAATAAATGGGGTATAGAACCAGACAATAATAACCAAGCAATACCAGAAGCAAATAGTTATATACTTCAAGGTGGAAAACTTGATTTTACAATAAGAGATACTGATGGATTAGAATATTATGTATTTTCTTATTATTCGAAAGTAGGAGAAACAAGTGGAGAATATCATAATACCCATATACAAACAATATTTATTTCAGTTGACGGAAAGAAATATAAAATAAGATCATTAGGTGATAATTTTGAGGATAAAGATGTTGTCACACAATTTGATGAAGAAGGAGAAATTTAAAGTTAAAAAAATAATTATAGAAGGGGGAACATATAAAATGAAAGAAAAAATGAAGTTAATACAAAGGAATTGTTTAATATTTGCGATAATAGGATTTGTACTAATTATTATAGGAATAGGATTTATAACTAATAGCAGTAGCAGTGGAGGATCTTGGAGTGGTGGATGGTATAGCAATATAAAGAAACAAAGAGAACAAGAACAACAAACAGGAGTAATATGTATTGCTATTGGTTTGGGAGTATATGTGTTCGATATCATATATTATAATCATGCAAAGGCTAATTTGAATAATAACTCTGGAAATCAAAAGAATATTAGTGTTTCAAATGACGATAGTGCTTCAAAGCTAAGACAGTTAAAAGAAATGTATGATGATGGAATAATAAGTAAAGAAGAATTTGAACAGAAGAAACAAAAAATATTAAATAATATGTAAGGGAGAATAAATATATGAGTAATGAAAAATTATCACAATTAAAACAAATGTTAAGTGATGGAACTATAAGTAAGGAAGAATTTGAGCAAAAGAAAAAGGAATTGAATTTAAAAGAATCTAAACTAGAACAGGAAAAAAGGAATAATAAGAAAACCATTATTATTGTAGTAAGTATAATTATAATAATACTTATAGTTTGCTCTATAATAGCCACATCAAGCGAAAAGAGAAGGACTGATAGAATTTTAAATACTCTTAATATAACACAAGAAAAATCAGAAGAAAAAGAAACAGGAGAAACGACAGCATATGAAGTGGTACAAAATTTTTCAGAAGATGGTTTATCATGGGTTTATACTGAGATAAAAGAAGATTTAAATTCAAATGACTATTATATATGTATAAATAGAAATGGGGAGTCATTAATAAAGTATAAAGAATATGATTATGAATATGCACCGGATGGAATAAAAGAAGTTACAGGTTTTCACAATGGTATTTGTATTATTACGGATGGAGAAAACAAAAAGAAGGTTATAGATAAAGAAGGAAATGTAATTATAGCAGAAGGTGATGAAGCTTGCACCAAAATTATTTCTACTGATACAACGCTGGGGTATATTATAGTTGAAAAAATAGATGATTCATATAAAGGTACAAATACTTCATATGGTGTTGTAGATAACCAAGGAAATTTTGTAATACCATTGTCAGAGAATAATGCAGAAACTTTTGGACAAGGTGAGTTAGAAACGGTTGCAAAGGGAATATATAGAAAAGGAAAAGAAATAGTAAATATAGAAACTGGAGCTAAAGTAGAAACTGGTAATGAATATGGAGATAAATTTATCAATGCTGAGGGAAAAATAATTTACTGTAATAAAAACTTAATTAGTGACATTGTGGTATATTCTTCAAGTGATTTGAAGGAAACAGCACGTAAAAATGTTAGATCAATTAAAACAGTTGGAAATTATTCAGATGGAAAATTTTATATAGAATATGAAGATGAAAATGAAAATAAAAAAAGAGTATTTTTAAATGATAATTTGGGAACAGTAGCTGATGTATCTGATTTAGAAATAACAAATGTACCAGTATTTAAAGATGGATATGCAGGATTAGTAATTAGAGAAAAGTGGTATACAGTAATCGATGGGAATGGAAAAATGCAATTTGAACCAGCTGATGGTACTGTATGTATAAATTTGGGTGATAAGAAATTTTATATAGAATCTAATAAAGTTTATACGATAAATGATGAAAAAAATAGTATTCTTACTCAATTAAAGGAACATATGAAAGTAGAAGATAAAAAATATTGGTATACTGATGGATATATTATTACTAATCTAGGATTATATATGGATACAAATGGTGAATATTTAAAAGTTAACTTAAAAAATTGATTATATTCAAGTAAAAGGAGAATTTATAAATGAAAAAGAAAAATTTAATGTTTGTTACAATTTTAATAATGATTTTAATTATAGTCTTAACAATATTAACAGGATGTGGAAATGAAGAGGTACAAAATATTGAACAGGAAAATAATGAAAATGGGGTAGCAGAAGCAAATCAGGTAAATTCGGAACAAAAAGTTAATGAACAGGGAGATTTAACATTGCGATTTGATAATACACATGAAGCTTTTTCTGATGGATTAGTAAGTATATATAAAGATGGAAAATATGGTGTTATTGATAAAAAAGGTAATATTGTTATTAATTTTGAATATGATAATATAGGGGACTTTTCAGAAGATTTATTCTCCGCAGGGAAAGATAATAAGTATGGTTATATAGACAAGGAAGGAAATGTAGTAATTGATTTTCAATACAATTTTACAGGAGATTTCTCAGAAGGATTAGCAAGTGTAAAAAATAATAATAATAAATACGGAGTTATAGATAAAAAAGGAAATATTGTAATAGACTTCGATTACAATTATATAGGAGAATTTTCTGATGGATTAGTTTGTGCATTGAAAGGAAATAAAATAGGGTATTTAGACAAAGAAGGGAATACAGTAATAGATTTTCAATATGAAAATGGAAAAGATTTTTCTGAAGGTCTAGCTTGTGTAATGAAAAACAATAAAATAGGATTTATTGATAAAACAGGAAATACAGTAATAGATTTTCAATATGATTATTTTGGGAGTTTTTCAAATGGTTTAGCAAGTGTATCAAAAAATGGAAAATATGGAGTTATAGATAATAAAGGAAATGTGGTAATAGATTTTCAATATGATTTTCTTGGACAATATGCTGATGGATTAATACCAGCAAGAAATGGAGAAAAATACGGATTTATAAATAAAGATGGAGAAGTAGTGATTGATTTTAAATATTATTTAGCTGGTAATTTTTCAGAAGGATTAGCATTTGTAAAAGATGAAAAACAAGGAAATGGTGGTTTTATAAATACAGATGGAAAAGTTATAATTGGTAGTATTGCAGAGTAAAAAGAAAGATTGATTTAAATAATAAATCAAAGTAACTAATACTAATATACTGAAAATACATGAATGAAAAACTGTGTATAGATAATCAGAGAGATAGAGTTTTTATGACTCTATCAATTTTTTTACTTTTATTAATATATGAATAGTTATATAGAAAAAATTTTTTGAAAATGTTCACAAATCAAAAATTTTTTGATATAATTTAAAAGTAAAATAAAAAAATAGAGAAAGAAAGTAGGTATAAAAAATGAAAAGCCTTAAAACCGTTGTGGCTGTAACATACACACAAGCATTTTTAGATAATGAAATTGCTAGCAATAGCAAGGCTTTTAGCATACTTAAAAATAGGAGGAACTTAAAATGTAGCTGTAATTGATACAGTTATATTTTGAGTTCTTTTTTGCTTTCTAATAAAAGGGGGGAGATTATGGGAAAGGTCATTGTATATGGTTATACACAATTTTTTGCTGTAAATATGAAGGTACAAGTATATGCAAATGGAGTTTTAAAAGGAGAGGTATCTAAAGAAGATAAAATTGAATTTGACATAGATACTGATACAATGATTGAATTAAAATGTAGTTTTAGAAAAGCTAATATTATGGCATATAATAATAAAACGAATCAAATTAAAATTTCTTTTGATAGATTAACAGGAGCAATAAAACCAAAAATGATACAAGAAAATGGCGAAAATTATGAGCAAAAAATTGAAAAAGTGCAAACTATTAATGCTAATGAAGTACCAGAAGGAAAAAAACTTGTCAACAAAGTTGCTTATTGTTTATTAGCGTTTTTTTTAGGAGGATTTGGCATTCATAAGTTTTATGCAGGAAAAATCGGTTTAGGAATTGTTTATATATTATTTTCATGGACAGTAGTTCCTTCAATAATTGCATTTATTGAAATGATTATAGCTTTAACGAAGGATTCTGACGCAAATGGTAATATTATCATATAAAAAGTGAAAGAAAGGAAGAGGATAAATGAAAAAAAGAATTTTTATAGTTGGAATAATTTTTATACTAATATCGATGTTAGTTATATTAACAGGATGTGGAGATAAAAAGAGTAACACTAATCAAAATCAAGAAGTAGAAAATGTTACATCAAATAATGAAATTCAGGCTAATAAAACAGGAATTGAAATTAAAGAAATAGTGCAAAGATTTACGGATGGAATTGCAGTTGTAAAAGACAATAATTACAATCAATATGCAATCGATGAAAATGGAAATGTTATTGTAAAAAGTAAAGATTCAGATGAAAATGTTTATTACAGCAATGGATATATATCAGTAGGAAATTATATATATGATAGTGAGGGAAAAGAAATTACACATGATGAAAATAAAACATATGGTAATGTTAGTAAATCAGGATATGTATCAGTTGTAATAAAATCTGAAGATGTATCAGGAAAACACTATATAGAGCAAATAGAAGATTTACAAGGAAATAAAATATCAGATGCATATACACTATATAGTACTGATTCTGATTTTGTATATTTATTTGAGGATTTTTATCATGTTTATGATCGTGAGAATGAAGAGTATTTACTAATAAATGCTAAAAACAATGAAATTAAAAATCTAGAAGATGTTTTATGTAAAGATGGAGGAAGTTTATCTTATGCACCAGATAAAATTGAAAAATTTGGAAATTTGTATTTGATATATACTAGTGGGCATAATGCTTGGTGTGTAAATAGTGATTTTTCAAAAGTAACTTCAGCAGAACCGAGGTATAATAGATTTGGATATACAGTAAATAAGATTATATTAGATAAATATATGATTGGAGAAGGAAATCAAGGCGGAAATGCAGATGAAATAAGAGCTTTTGATTTAGATGGAAATATGGTTAAAGATTTTTCTGAGATTGGAAATGTTAAAGCAATAGAAGAATACAATAATATTATTTATATAATTAGTGAAACAGGATACATTTATACAATGGATGAAAACTTTAATTATATTATACAACCTGAAAAAACGGAGTATGAAGGTTTACTAAAGTGCAAAGATGGAATTATAGCAACAAAAGATGTAGGTAGTGGAAATGTAAATATAATATTATTAGATGAAAATTTACAACCAGTTAAAGAATTGGCAACTATTTCTCACAGTTATACATCTTCTGATGGTGACAAATTTTTATATTATAATTCTGTTAATAGTTATAGTGTTTATAATTTGGAAACAAATAAAAAATTAGAAATTTATGAGTAAATGAAGCAGATAGGGTTGTTTATTGTGGGAATGACTCTATCTTTCTATAATATTTTGATTGCAAAATTCAAAGGGAGTAGATGACATGAAAAAAAGTATAAAAAGTATAGTTATGATAATGGTTTTATTTATATTGTTAGTCTTTTTAGTAGGTTGTGAAAATAGAAATCAAGAAAATACTGTTGTAGAAGAACAATTAAATAGTATAAATAATAATCTCGAAAGTAAAGCAATAGAAGAAAAAATCAATATCGAAGAGGGAAAATATAAGATTGTAGAAGAAAATCAAAGTGAAGAATTACCTGAAGAAGATATATATTTAGAAATTAATGCTAATGAATTGACACTTGTAGATGGATATGCCAGAATTACTCAAATTGGAACATTTGAAATAAAAAATAATAAATTAGTTGGAAAATATGGCAAAATAAAATATTTTGATCAAAATACAAATAGTATGTTGGAAAAAGAAATTAATGAAGAACTTGAATTTGAAATTTTAGAAGATGGAATATTAAAAGACAATATCGGTTTTGGAATAATGTTTGGAGAAACTTTATATAAAGGGGAAGTATATAAATTAGAAATTGAATAAAAAAAACAGGAGAATAAGATGGAAATAATAGAATTTATGAAAAATTTAGAAAAAATGAAATTTGAAATTGGTCAAAATATTCAAAATTTTGCAATAAACTTTGCTATCAATATAAAAGATAGTGATTTTATAAAATATTTAAAAAACAATTTTACTGATCAACAGATAGTTGTAGGAGGGACAATTATTACATTTATCCTATTACTAGTATTTGTAATTTTATTTATAGTTATTATTTTTAAAGTAGGCAAAATATTAGAGAAAAAAGGAATAATAATAGATTTTTCATTAAAAGATTTTTTTGGTGCATGGGGAATAATATTTTTGATTATAGATATTCTATTTACCTATGAAATGATTAAAATAGGATTTGATGCAAGTGCTATTCCTGCAATTATATTCATGCTTATTTTTGGGATATATGGAATATACCAACAAAAATCTAAAATAGAATTATATAAAAACTGTGGTTTTAAAGGATTAGGGATATTTTTAAGACTTATATTAAATTTTATATGTGGAATATTTTCAATATTTTTCTTATACATATTAATACCAATTGCTATGATAAAAGGTTTTATAAATTTCTTAAATAGCCCTATATCAGAACAGGAAGTAAAAAAATATAATAAAGAAAATGAAAATCCAAAAAGAAGAGTGGAATTTAATTATTACACGGATGGAGATGGAAATACAGGATTAGCAACTACATATCATCATACAGATAATTTTAGTAGCACAACTTATACAGATAAAAATGGTGAAAAGCATATTGTTTATAGGCATAAATATTAAAAAATAAAATAGAGTCAAGTACACTCTATTTTCATAAAAAAAGTCTCACAAAATGTTCACAAAATCAAAAATTTTTGGTATAATTTAAAAGTAAAATAAAAAAATAGAGAAAGAAAGTAGGTATAGAAAATGAAAAGTCTTGAAACCGTTGGGAGAGTAACACACACACACACACACACAAGCATTTTTAAATAATGTAATTGCAAGTAATTGCAAGACTTTTGATGTATCTAAAAATAAAAAGGACTTAAATTATACTGTAATTAGTACAGTTATATTTTAAGTTCTTTTTTACTTTCTGAAAGATAAGGGGGGGAAAATGAAAAAATGTATTTAGCACAAAAATAAAGAAATAATTAAAGGGGGAAATAACAATGAAAATAATTTCAAATAAAATAAAATATATTTTATTAGTACTAGTTTTAATTAGTGGATTGTTAGTATTAACAGGATGTGGAAATGGTAATAATATTGTAAATCAATTAAATAATGCAATGCAACAAGAGATTTCAGGATGGAAGGAGCAAGGATATGCAAGAACACTTACAATGGCATATTTACAAGGATGCTTAGATAGTAATTATGTTATTGTAGCATCAGGCGAAACAGAATTTACATCTTCGCCAGAAATTACAAAATATCAAGAAGGCGATGTGCCAAATTATGATGGAAGCAGTTATAGTATTACTAGGATGATGGAACAAGCATACAATGTAAATTATATGGTTGTTTTAGATAATACTACAGGAAAATATTACAACATTAAAATCAGTTATGAAAATACAGATTTAAACGGTATAAAAAAAGAATATCCTATATTTAGTGATGCAAAAGAAATAAAATAGAAATATTAGAAGGAGTGAAGAGGTTGAAAAGAAAGATTTTAAAAATAGGAATAATAATTAGTTTAATTTGTATGTTAATGGTATTAACAGGATGTGGAAATCAAAAACAAAATCAAAATGAAACCCAAGAAGTAGAAAAAAATAGTAAATTATCTGAAGTACAAGTGGGAGATTATGTATCATATAAAGCAGAAGTAGGAAAATCATATACTGCTAAAAGTGATAGGACAGGTTATAGTAAAGATCAAGAAGTTAAAGTTAAAGGAGATGAAAAATGGAGAGTATTTAAAGTAAATGATAATGGAACAGTTGATTTAATTTCAGCAAATGGAATAGGAACAAGTACAAGAGAACAAATTCAATTTGTAGGAGAAAATGGATATAATAATGCTCAAAACGAGATAAACAATATGGTACAAATTTATGGTACAAATGAATTTGCCGAGAGTGTTAGAACAATGAACGAAGAAGATGTGAAATCATTAATAAATCTTAAAGATAATGTAGTTGCACTTGAAGAAGAATATAAGATAGATTTATCAGATTGCGAAACGGATGAAGATTTATGGAAAGCAATTAATCAAGCAGAAGATCAGAATTACCAAAAAGAATTTACAATAAATGGAGAAAATATTATTGACAATACTGGAATAGATTCTGAGATTCTTAGAAGTTCTAAATTTGATAAAGTTAATTTGAATATAGATTCTACAGCAAAAAAAATTTTAGATTACAAAGAAGAAAGTGATGGTTATCTAATTGGAGATATATGGTTAGGAGAACAAAAAACAAGAATTAGTGAAGTGGGATATAATGATGCAGATTATAAAGTAGAACAAGGAATTTCTTATTACTATTATTCAGGAGACAATTCAATATCTTTAGGGATGTTTGAATTATATACTAAAAATTTTGGAAAAGATACTCAAAAGTTAGAAAATGAATATGATGGAAATGGAAATGCATATATTAGACCAATTGTAACAATTAAAAAAGATGTAAAAATTGATGGTGGTACAGGAACAGAAACAGATCCATATATATTAAAATAAAAAAGGCATAATCTCGTAAATTCCTAAATATAGTAGATAGAGTTACTTCAAAAAGTAGCTCTATTTTTTAAAAAATTATATAAAAATATTCACAAAATTAGATTTTTTTGGTATAATCTAAAAGAAAAAATAAAAAAAGAGAAAGGAAGTAGGTACAAAAATGATAAAAAGTCTTGAAACCGTTGCAGGAGTAACACACACACACACAATCACTTTTAGATAACGAAATTGCTGGTAATAGCAAGACTTTTGGTGTACCTAAAAATAGAAGAAACCTTAAATATAATCGTATTTAATCACGATTATGTTTTGGGTTTCTTTTTGCTTTCTAAAAATAATTTTTTAAGCATCCTGTAATAAATGAAAAATGAACTTTGACAACAAAATACCCCCTAATATATAATTTCAATATAGACAACAAACTCAAAAGTCTATGAAATTAATATATTGGAGGTAAGAATAATGACTAAATCACAAAATTTAAAATTTGATGCTATTGAAAACACAGATGCAATCGTAGGAATAGACATAGCAAAAAATGTACATTGGGCAGGAATAATCCTACCAAATGGGAAAGAAATAAAAAAATCTTTCTCTTTTAATAATAACAAAATAGGTTTCAAAAGTCTAGTAGAAACAGTAAAAAATGTTTTAACAATGTTGAACTTTAAAAAAGTAATAATAGGAATGGAGCCAACAGGACACTACTGGAAATGTTGTGCAAGGTACTTAAAGAAAATAGAATGGATAAAAGTAGTAACAGTAAATCCATACCATGTTAAGAATTCAAAAGAGTTTGATGATAATTGCCAGACAAAGAGTGATAAAAAGGACTGTATGACAATAGCAAGACTAATAAAGGATGCAAGATATTTTGAACCATATCTACCAGAAGGAATATGGGCAGAATTAAGAAATTTATCAAATACAAGAGCAGAAATAGTAAGAAAACAAAATGCAGTAAAGAATAGACTAGTGGCAACAATGGACGAATATTTTCCAGAATACACAAAAGTATTCAAACAAATATTAAGTAGAACATCAGAAGAAATACTAAAAGAATGTCCATTTCCTGAAGACATAAAAAGCAAAGGAGAAGAGGATTTACTAAAGCATATAAAGAAAACAGTTAAAAGAGGATATACAAAAAAACAAGTAGAAAAAATATACAAAGCAGCAGAAGAAAGTATAGGAACAGAAGAAGGAATCAACGGAGCTAAATTTCAAATAAAAATGTATATTGAAGAAGCAGAAATGTTAAAGAAACAAATAAAAATGACAGAGGAAGAATTAGAAAAGCAACTAAAAGAAACAGGATTTTATGAAAGTATAATAAGCATAAAAGGAATAGGAGTAGTAAGTGCAGCAATGTTCATAGGAGAAATAGGAGACATCAATAGATTTGATAGTTATGAGCAAATAAGAAGATATGCAGGATTAAATCTAGTAGAAAATAGTTCAGGAACACATAAAGGAAGAACAACAATATCGAAAAGAGGAAGAAGTCTGTTAAGAAGTATATTGTATAGAATGGCATTCACAATGGTTAATAAAAATGAGGAGATAAAAGAACTGTACAGATATTTAACTACAAGAAAAGAAAATCAACTAAAGAAGAAGCAAGCAATAGTAGCAGTAATAGGAAAGATATTACAAATCATATATGCAGTAGTAAGCAAAAATGAAGAATATAAGGCTACAAGAGTATTTACACAAAATAGATTAGCACAACTAAAAGTGGCATAAATATATTTAATTTAGCTAGATAAAAGTGACATGAGGGAGGATTCCCCCATAAGGCCTTAAATGAGCCAGTTTTTAAGCAGTAATGCCATGTCACTTTATCTTTATACATTGAACGAAGGATGGTAAGGACTGATTTAAGCAGATCCAGAGAGAAAAGATAGGGTTAATGGTAAAGAAAGATTCTAGGTAAATTCAAATTAAATAAAATGATTAAAAGTACACTTTTTAGTGTGTCTATTAAAGATGTTATTAAATTTATTAAAATAAAATAAAAAACTAAGATAAATGAAGATATCGAGAGATAATTAATTCATTTATAGAGATAGGGGGAATTAAATTGAAAAAGAAAAAATTAAGTATTGGAGTGATAATAATAACAATAATAACATTATTATTGTTGACTGGATGCGAAAATGAAAATAATACGGAATTAAAAAACGAAGAGGGAACATCCGAAACTTTGGAAATAACAAACAATAATAATAAAAATCTATACTTAGTAACAGACGAAAATAATAAATATGGTTTTATTGATGAAAATGGAAACGTAATAATTGATCTTCAATATGATGAGGCATCACAGTTTGAAGAAGGATTTGCAGGAGTAAAAAAAGATGAAAAGTATGGTCTTATAGATAGTAGTGGAAATGAGATAACTAATTTTGAATATGATGAAGTAAATACATTTTCTGATGGATTAGCAAGTGTAAAACAAGGAGAAAAATGGGGATTTATAGACAATCAAGGAAATGTGGTAATTGATTTTAAATATAGTAGAGGATCATATTTTTTAGATGGCTTAGCAGTAGTCATGGATGAAAATAGAAATACTGGTGTAATAGACAAACAGGGAAACACAGTTATAGATTTTGGAAAATACGAATATATTAGTGAATTCAGTAATGGCATGGCAATGATAGAAACTGATGGAAAAAGTGGATTCATAAATAAAGATGGAGAAGTAGTTATAGAATGTGAATATGATAGTGCAAGCGATTTTTACAACGGATTAGCAAGAGTTGGAAAGGTTAGCAATGGAGAAACAAAATATGGAGTAATAGATAAGCAAGGAAATATAGTAGCTAACTTAGAATATGATAATATTACAATTTCTAATAATTCAATAGCATTAGATGGATTGATAATTGCCGAAAAGAATGGAAAATATGGTTTTTTGGATGAAAAAGGAAATATTGGTATTGATTTTATTTATGACAATGTAAAATATTTTTCAGAAGATCTATCAGCGGTAGAACAGAATGGAAAATGGGGATTTATTGATAGAAAAGGAAATACAGTTATTAAGTTTCAATATGATGATGCAGGATATTTTTCAGAAGATTTAGTAGCTGTAAAACAAAATGATAAATGGGGATATATAAATAAAAATGGGGAAACAGTTATTGATTTTGGATATAAAGAAGCTAGTTCTTTTAAAGATGGGATATCAATAGTATCTAGCCAAGATGAAAAGTATAAATTAATAGATAAAGAGGGAATAGATAGAAGTTCTGAATATAAATCTATAGCAAGACCAACAGACGAATAAAAGAGAAATATTTAATAAGTAAATTACAAAATCAGATATATAAATAAAAGACTAAATAATGTATGGAGGAAAAAATGAGTATTTTAGAAGATATATTTTCTTCTTTTATAGGAGGAATTGTTGCTTTTGCGGGAATAGTTATGTGGATATTGTTAATTCTTTTTGGTAACGGAATAATGGATCAAGCAATAGTTGTAGGAAATTTAATTACAACATTCATTTTAGTTGGATTATGGATTCACACGATTGTAGAATGGATAATTGATTTAGTCAAAGATAAACAACAAAAAAATTCTAACAGAATTTTTACGATTATAAAAATCGTAATTATAATATTAATTTTTATTGGATTTTTTATATATGGATATACACATCCTTACAATAATTTGGTATTTCATTATTCATATATTCCAATATTTAGTGCAATACATACTATGTGGATTCCTGCATTAGTATTATTCTTAATCAATGGAGTTGTAGGAAAAGGAAAAGTTACAAATAAAATTTCAGGATTATTAGGAATTATTGGAATGTGGTTATTAGCAATATTGGTTTCATTTTTTATAGGACAAATAATAACAGGTTGCTTAGGATTTTTCTGGGGAATAGATGAAACTAAAGGATTATACAATAATATTTGTTATTATGAAAATTTAGGAAATCCTTTTGCTAGAGAATATGACGAAGTTTTAGAAGATGCAAATGAGGCATTAGATAAATATAGGAGTGATTTGAAAAGTCAGAATCAAGATAATTCAATAGCAAATATTATTGAATTACTAATGGTAGATCCAGATTTTAAAGATGATTATCTTTCAGAGTACAGGTTAACTTGTTGGGATTTTGAAAAACTAGAAAATGGAGATTTAAAATATATTATAAGAGATAATGAAGAAAAAGAACATAAATGGACAGTATTATTAAAAAAGGACAGAGAAAATTTTGAGAAATTTGTAGAATGATATTATTGAAAAGTAAGAAATTTACTTGGTTAAAAAAGATAGAGTTCACTACAAAAGAGTTACTCTATCTTTTTTTGCAATATTTGCACGATATCTTCACAAAAATATTTTTTTTTGCTATAATATAAAAGAACAAAAAAAGAAAGTAGGTATAGAAAATGTTTAAAAGTCTTGAAACCGTTGGGAGAGTAACACACACACACACACACAAGCATTTTTAGATAACGGAATTGCTAGAAATAGCAAGGCTTTTAGTGTACCTAAAAATATAAAGAACTTAGAATATAACTGTAATTAAAACAGGTGTATTTTAGGTTCTTTTTTGTTTTCTAAAAACAGAATAAGGGGGAATTAGGAAAAATGAAAAAGAAAATTTTAGGAGTATTAATTGTAATTATACTGATAATTACATTAATTAGTCTTACAGGATGTGGAAATGATTCGAACGAACAAAACAGTGATAATGGAAAGAACACATCAAATATGGAAGATGTGGAATTGTATCCAGTAAAAGATGAGGAAACAGATATGTTTGGATATGTAGACAATAAAGGAAAATGGGTAATCGAACCTAAATATGAATCAGCTTCTGGATTTGACCCAGAAACTGGTCTAGCATTGGTTTGGACTTCTAATGAAGGCTTTAATCATGGTTTCATCAATAAAAAAGGAGAAATGGTAATAGAAGACAAATATGGACGTGGTACAAGCTCATTTTATAATGGTTATGCAGTAGTAGAAACAGAAATCAAAGGAGGAAGTTCTAATACATATTATACGAAAATGTTAATTGATAAAGACCAAAATATAATTATTCCAGATGAAAAATATATTGAAATGACTGATGTTTCTAAAAATGGATTAGTAGGAGTAGTTTATGATGCTGGAATGCAATATATTAAACTAGATGGTACATTAGCATTTGATAAAAAATTTGGTTCAAATGGAACAGGTTTTAATGCAAATGGTATTGCAGCAGTTGAAACAGCAGTTTTATCTAATAGTTATATACTAATTGATGAACAAGGAAATCAAATTGGAGATAAAACATATGGCGAAATCACTAAATTGAATGATAACAACTATGGTTTTGCACATAATATCGATGGGTATGCAATAATTAATGGAAATGGAGAATTTTTATCAGAACACATTTATGAGTACACATCGGAATTTAATAATAGTAATATAGCGATGGTTAAAACTGAAAATAAAAATAAATGGCATTTAATTAATAACGAAGGTAAAGAGATAAATGATAATACTTATAAATTATATCAATTACTATTAGATGGCAAATGGGTTGTAACTTTAGAAGATGGAAAACATCAAATATTAAATGCTGATGGAAGCATTTTAGTAGATACTTTTTAATCAGTATCATAATAGTAATTACAAATAAAATTTTAGTTAAATGAAAAAAAGGTGAAAAAATGAAAAAGATTATTTTAACTATTGGAATGATTTTGATAATGGGAACATTGTTATGTATTCTTACAGGATGTAAAGAAAATCAAGAAGAGAATATAAAAAATACGAATGATATGACAGAATCTAACATAAATAATGCAGGAAACAATATAGAAGATACTAATAATCATCAAGAAAATACAATAAAAAATGAAACGAATACATCTAACAATATTCAAGCATCTAATTCAAAAGAAGATAAGAATACATCAAAAAATGATAATGAACAAACAAAAGAAAAGAATGAAACAACAACAAATACACCAAAGAAAACAACATTTAATGTAGGAAAGTACACCCTACATTATGGGAAATACAAAGGTAGTGGTACTAAATTAATAGATACTAGTATAGTTAGTGCAACTATTATAGTTAATTTAAAAGAAGATGGAACATATACATATACTTCAACAAATCAAAAAGTAAGTGAAGACCGTTCTGGAACATATGAAATTAAAAATAATAATGTAATAGTTCTTAATGCAGATGAGCCTTTGGAATATACAGTTATGGGAAATGATTATCTTATAGAAAGACAGTCAAGTGGATTTACATTTCACTATCAAGAAAATTAAATATATGAAATGAAAATGGAGGAAAAAAGGATGAAAAAGAAAATTTTAAGTGTAAGTATAATAATAGCATTATTAATGTCAATGTTAGTAATGTTAACAGGATGTGGTAGTGATACTGCTCAATATGATGAAAACGGAGAATATGCTCAATACATAGAAAAAATCAGAAATACGAAAAGTGTGACAAAGTATGGAATGCATACTTATGGAGAATTATTTGATGCTATATTAAAAAATTCAAAATGGGATCATTATTCAAATTATTTAGGAAATGGAAGTGAAGTAGCCATTAGTGTAACAGGTGAAAATAAAAATACTGGAGATGACATTGAATTTGTATTTGTAACTCGTACAAATAGTGATACAGTAGGATTTGAAAGTGGTACAAAAAATGGCGAAAGTGTTGATGTATATGACTTAAGTGAAGAATTACTAGAGGTAGCATATGAAGAATTAGGAGGAGAAGAATAAATTAACAAGGGCATAAAATAAAATTTACAAGGAGAAATTTATGGAAAAAATTGATTTTAAAGAACGTTTTCATGATTTAACAGATAAAATCAAGTTTGGGTTTATAAATAATAAATTTACAGCAATTTTAGGAATATGCACAATTATTCCCATTATTATTAGTTTAAATGTATGGGATGGTAATGCTATTATAGGACTTGCAGTAGTTCCAATTTTATATAGGATAATTTGTAATATTATTCTATGGATTATAAAGAAAAAAGGCAGACCAGAAAATACAAGACTATTTAACAATATAAGTAGAATATCAGTATTTATTGGATTTTTTATTTTAGCATGTTTAAGTACAGCGTTAGGAAGAGAAGAAATGGGATTTATTGAAATGATACTCTTATGTATATGTATAGCTTATTTTGATAAATTACTAATTCTTATATTTAAAGCTATTACTGGTGTAGCATTTAATGGAGTTATTTTTAGTTCAGATTCAAGTGTTGAGAGTGTAGATTCATTAATTAATGAAACAAAAATTACTTTTGACAGAGCTGATGGTAGCAAAATTTATCAAGATGCAAATGGTAAAACGATTGGTATATCAAGATATAATAAAACAACAGGAGAAACGACTTATTGGAATGAAAATATGCAGTATGTAGGAAAATCAGAAAAAGATAATAACGGTAATGAAAGATATTTTGATAGTAAGCTTAATTATAAAGGTCAAAGTGAAAAGAACAGTAATGGATATACAACATATTATGATGAAAAATTAAATTATAAAGGAAAATCCAGAAGTAATAGTAATGGAACAGATAGTTATTTAAAAAAATAAATCCAATATTCATTGTGTATAAGGAGGCTCTGTTTTTATGAATTTTTCCAAAATTATATACAATTTAAAAATATTTTGCTATAATATTAAAGAATAGAAAAGAGAAAGGAAGGTACAAAAAAATTAAAAGCCTTGAAACCGTTGGGAGAGTAACACACAAACACACACAAGCGTTTTTAAACAACCAAATTGCAAGTAATTGCAAGGCTTTTTGCGTACCTAAAAATAGAAGAAACCTTGAATATAATCGTATTTAATCACGATTATGTTTTGGGTTTCTTTTTACTTTTTAAACATATTTAATAATCAAGGAAAGGGGAGTTAATAGTATATGAAAAAATTTATTAAAATAATAATATTTGCGATTTCGATTTTTTTAGGATATTTAGTTAATATTATTGCACCACAATTTAATGTTGAATTTACTACATTCATAGGATTTTTCTTTGGGATAACTATTTCAGTTTATGGTATTTTAATACTTTTAGACATTATATGTGATGATACTTTTTTAGATATAACACCTATAGTTGGTTTAATTTCAATAGCAATTGGAACATATTATTATGTAAGTGAAGGTTTTGAACATTGGGTAATGGGACTGTTTACTATGTTATTTTTAGTATTTGAGGTAGCAATAATTACAATACCTTTAGCAATTATTTATATGCTTTTGGATAATATAAAATATAAAATTACAATGAGTAAGTATAAAAATAGTGGTTATTCAGGTGACTATACATCAGATTATTCAAGTAGTTATTCTAAAAATAATACTAAAAAAAGCAATCCAATTTTTGGAGGAGTTTCAACAACCTTTTTCAAAAATGGTAATAAGGCAACATCTATGGATGTAGGAGGAACAATAAAAGAATATTCTGGAATTTCAAAAGTAGGAGAATTGAAAAATAGCAATGGAGAAAAAATAGGAACATCAACAACATATGATTTAGGTTTTGGAATAAGCAAAACTATATATAAAGACAAAGATGGAAAAGAAATAGATAGTACTACATATAAGTGGTAACTTAAAGGAACAATACAATAGAATAATGATGAAAAATAATATTATGAAGGGGAGAAAAAAATGAAAAATAAAATTTGGAGAGTAGTAATTGTAATGATTTTAGGAGCAATGTTACTCATTCTAACTGGTTGTGGAGATAGTGAATTTATTAAGGAGTTGAAACAATCTAATTTTGTATATTTAGGAAAAGAAACAGAATATACATGGGATCAAGCAACTAAAGCTGTAATGAAAAACGTACAATGGTCAGAATATACAGAAAATAATTATGATTATGTAATGATTGCGGGAACAGAAAAATCAACAGGAAAGCATATAGAAATAATTTACCAAGTACAGTCTGGAGGAAATTTGATGAGGTCAGCAATAAATGTTGACGATAAAAAGCATTATGATACATATTTTGATGATTTGTTTAAAGATTTAGTAGAAGAATAGGGAGGAACTCATAATGAATAATGAAGTAGATGTAAATAAAATAATAGAACCTATGAAAAAAGAAGTAAAAAGACCAGTAATGAAAGCACTATCTATGATTTTAATACCATTAAGTATATGCTTAATTCTAATAATATCATGTATATATTTAAGTTACTATATGAAAATTTTTAAGGAAGCAACGCTTACAGAAGAAGATTGGAAAAAATATGAAGTTAATGAAGATAATGCACTATATGGAGATCGTGCTGGATGTGGTAGTTACGAAGAGTATAAAGAAAAGGTATGGGAAGAGCAAGGGTATGCTGAAATTCCATTTATACCAATTATTTTGATAACAATAGGAATAGGTGCTTTTGGAATTATTGCTAGAAATTCATATAAAAAAGGTCAAGAGGAGGGGTAAGCAATGAGTTATTTATCTTTAATGTTGATTGAAGTAATATTAGGTTGTTCTGCAGTAGGAGTAGGTATATATACAATAACTAATATTTATGAAGCTATTGTAAATTATAAACAACCAGAGCTATTTTGTGAAAAATGTGGAAGAAGATTAACAAAGAAAATGAAAAAATGTCCAAAATGCAAAGTTAAGTTAAAATAAATATATAAATAAAAAGTAATTGAGATATATACATTTCAATTACTTTTCTTTTCTATTTTTCAACCAATCCTTTGCTTCAACATCTTTAAATCTTTTATCAGCAAAAAAATCAGATAAATTAGTACCTAAGCCTTCACAGATATAAAGTAGATTTTCTAATCGAATTGTTTTTGTCTTTCTATTAAGAAAAAGTGCAAGAGTAGAACTATATACACCAGAAAGACTTTCTAATTTATATATCGAAATATTTTTTTCATGCATTAATTCTTTAATCTTTAATGCCACTAAATCTGAAAATTCCATAACTTATTATCCTTTCGGAACAATTCTATCAAAATATATTCCAAAAACCTCTCAATAAATTGAGAGAAAATGTAAAAAAATGGTTTAAAATTAAAAAGGATATGATATAATAAACAAAAATATGAAAAAATGAACGAACTAAAGAAATGGAACAAGAAATGTTATATTATATGAACAAACTAAAATGAAGGGGGGGAAATCATATAATGTAAAATGAATAAAATAGAATATGTGATAATTCACATATTCCAAAAATCAAAAATATATAATTAGTTTAAGTTGTAAAATAAGATATAACTAATCAAATAGGTTATCAGTATTTTCAAATAGTTGGTCAAAAGTTACACCTAAGACTTTAGCAAAAGCAACAATTTCAAAATCTTTTAATAGTAATTTTTCATTTTCAATTAAAGAAATATCTGAATGGTAAATGTCGACACCTAATAATGCTATTTTGTCAGACAATTCTCTTTGTGATAAGTCATTTAGTATTCTATATTTTTTAATGTTCTTACCAATAACATTTGACCTACCATTTAATTTTTTTACTTGCATGATACGAAATCCTTTCCATATTAGTTATTATGATATATTTTACAATATTTTATTCTAAAATTTGGTAGACTATTTCTAGCAAAAAATAAAAAGATAGGAAAAGTAAAAGATGGAAGAAAAAAGTAAAATAATTAAAGAAATATGTCAGAAACAGAATTTTGAAAAAATGTTATTAAGCATAAAAAGCATAAATAAAAATAACAGTATAAGTAAGACCCTTGAAAAATTAGAAGAAAGAAAAAACATAGATTCTAAATTAAAAAGAGAGATTTATCAAGACATATTTGATTATATTGACTATATGAATACATGCTATAAAAAGGAAGTCAAAAATATTTTTATAAAAGGAATACAAGCTACAATTGCACAATTATGTGAAAATCCTATATTAGATTCGATATCTAATATGAAAGATGAAATACAAATGAAAGAAGGAATAGAAATGAGTGAATTAGAACATTTAATAGAAAACATTAAAACAGATGGAATAGATAGAGATTTGGATGAGTTGGGACGAATCGTTATACCATCTGATTATAGAAATGGAAAAGTAATAGAGGGAGAAACACCAGTAAAAATACATAATATAGGGAAATATGTTGTCATTGAGATATTAGAAGGTAAAGCAAAAAAGCATCAAAAGAAATTTGATGGTTTAGGTAGAGTGGTAGTACCAATTGAAATGAGGAATGACTTAAAATGGAAAACAAAGGATAAGATAAAAATATGGGATAGTGGAAAATATTTTATTTTACAAAAAGTAAGAAGAGAATGTATATTTTGTGGAGAAAGCAATAATCTTATAAAATATCGAAATGAGTTATTATGCAAAAAGTGTAAGCAGGAATTGAAAGCAATGTGATTAATGTTACTATAAGCAGTGGCTAGGAGGGAATGACAGTATGAGTTCTGATGATAACATTACTTTAGTAGATAAATTAATAAATTTCATAGAAAAAGATAAACTAAATAAAGGACAAAAAAAGAGATTATTAAAAGTTATCTATAGTATTGAAAATGCTACCAAAATTCAAATAGATAGATTTGTATTGTTTTATGGATTGAAGCAGGATAGGCAAAAATTTACACAAATATCAAAAATATATAATTGTTCTTCGAGTGCAATTAGAGGGTCAGTTATTACTGTAAGGAATAAATTATCGAGATATGAACATGTAATGAAAGTAGTAGAAAAGATAGTCAAACAATGTGAAAAAATAGAATAATTCATAAAATTTACATAAAATCAGAAAATCCTATTGTGAGAAGTAAAATAAAATGTTATACTATAAAAGCTTGAAAGGGTTGATTGTAATGAACATAATTTATAATAGTAAAGAAGTAGATGAATTACCAAATGGAACAATCACATTATATGAAGATATGAATGAGAATTTAAGTATCATTTTAAAGGACAATCATATAGAAAATGTTAAAAGCATAGAATTATTTCATTTTTTAAAAGAGAATAATGAAATTATCACGATAATTTTAAATGGGCAAAAAATATATCATGCAACTCTAGGAAGATATAAAGAAGATATAATGATTATTAAAAAACTAAAAAAGATGAGAAAAGTAAATGTAATCGTCTGGGCAAAAGATAAAAGCATTTTTCCAGTCGTACTTGTGAAGTATAAAAAGATAAAAGAGAAAGATTTAAAAATAATTATGGATACAATAAATTCATAAAAGCATTGATATGTAAGCAATAGAAAAATTTTAGTGTATATATTTTTTTATTACAGAAATTGTATTATAATTTGTATGTATTCAAAAATAGTTACTATAAAATCATTTATAGTAATACCTGTTATCAGGGTAAGCTGATTTATCAGCATAACTTTGCATTAAGCAAAGGTAAAGTAAGTAGCACTTTATTTATTATGCCACTTATAGTCTAATCACAGCTATAGGGGGAATTGTGCTTAAAATGAAATAGAGTAGAAAAATAGCAAGTAAGAGAAATCTTAACTTGTTATTTTTTTATCTAAAAAATGAAAGGAGGGTAGTTCATTTGTTTTTGAATACAAATAATAGAAATTTAATAAAAAAGGAGGGAAAGTTATTTGAAAACATTTAACTATGAATCTAATTGTGTAAAATACAAAGACTGTTTTTTTGATATGAACGAATATGAAAAAGGAAAAATAAGTTTAGCCATATATGGATATGTAGAAAACAATCCAGATATATCGTATATTTCAAATTTAACAGTTAATGTAGCAGAAATATTGCCAAGTAATCAAGTTGTCATTGATAATGATGCTAATACAAATATCATTAGTTTTTTATTAGAATTAGGTATCGTCAAAAGAATAGTAAAAAGGATTGCTGTGAAATTTTTACTTTTACCAGTTGTAGAATTAGATTTAGAAAAGCTAAAAGAATATTGTTATGATAAGGAGGAATTAAGATATGCTAGTTAGCCATTCTTGGTGTGAAGAAATTGCCAAAGAGATTATTGGAGAATTTGAAAAGCTACTATGTAATAATGATGTAAAAATCAATAATCGAAATCCAGAAGAAAATCAATTCAAAAGTGAAAGTTCATATATCAATAATAAAGATTATGATGTGTTAAAAGAAAAAATTGTAAAAGAGTTATTGAATCTTGTAGATTATGCAGAGTACAACACAGAAAAAGTTGCATAAGAGAAAGGAGAAATTTATGAAGATTGAAAATCTTGTAAGAGATAAAATTATTGCAAATATAAAGATTGGAACAAAAGGAGCAAACGGCTTACCTAAAAAATTACCATATTTTAATGTAGAAAAGGATAAAGTTACATCAGGACAAATGGTAGAAATTTTTAAAAAATTATACCCAGATAAACCTACAAAGTTAAAAATAATGTTTACATCAGAAGATCCATTTAATTTCAAATATAAAAGATATGTAAATGGAAAAGTGGTGTGTATAGGAAATGACAGTAAAGCAATTACCATAGGAAAAGATGAAAAAAATAGAAATACGCAAATAGAAATAGAATGTAATCAAAATTGTAAACAAAGAGTCATGGGAACTTGCAAGTTGGTTGGAAGTTTGAAATTTGTTTTAGTGGGAATTGATGCAGGAGGCTTATGGAAAATTACAACAAGTGGAGGATGGTCACTTTCTAATATAGCTACAGAAATTGTAAAATTAAAACAAGCAAATATTTCTATCAAAGGTGTTCCATTTGATTTAACATTATCAGAACATGAGAGTATTGGCTATGGAGTATATTATAGTTTAAATCTATCTATGTCAGATACTGTTCCTAAATTAACAGGAGATGTAGTAGAAGAAAAGCAGATAGAAGAAAAAGAACCTAAAAAACAATTGATAGAGGGAAAAGGTGAGGTAATTGTAGAACAAGAAGAAATGACTCCTGAAGAAAATAATAAAACTATAAAAACAGAAAAAACATCAAATTCAAATGTGGAAGAAAAACCAAAAGAGGATTTTTCAAATTATTTGACACTAAAAAAATTTATGCCAACTATTATTGGTAAAGGAAAATTTATAAAGATTATATTTCAAGATATTAATTCACAAGATGTTGAATATATATTACATCCAAAAGCAAATCAAGAAATATTAAAATATGGCTCAGGCACTGTTGTAGAAATGAAAAATTCTAAAATTGAAATGGAAAGAAATATTCTTTGTGAATATGTAATTAAAAGTATAGTAGAGCCAGATGGTACACAAAAAAATATAGAAAATAAATTAAAAGAAGCAGTTTAATATGGAGATTAAACTACTTTTTTCAATTTTGTAATAATAAGAAAGGAATTTAAAAATGTTAAAGTTAATAAAAAAATCCCTAATCATATTACTACTTTTATTTATAAACATTATAGTTTTATTATCTAAAAGTATATACAATTTTTATGAAAAAAACAAGACTAAAATAAAAAAATATGCAAAAAATTTTCACATTGCATTAAAGGAAGAATTAACTAAATGAGGATATAAGATATGAGAAATAAATATAACTATGATGAATTAGTGGTAGTAAATGGTATAGGAAAATTATATGGGAAAGTGAAAAATAAACTAGGATTTATTAAAGAGAAAGATCCATTTTTTCAAGATTACTATGTAGATTTAATATTTGGTAAAAAAGATTGGTTTAAAGAGAAAAATTTGAAAAGGGTATTAGGAACAAAGAAAAATAAAGTAGAAAAATATCAAATTAGATTATGTACGACTAAAGAGGGATATGAAATACTAGAAGCCAATATCAAAAAGCAAGAGCCAATTAATAATAATAAATTAAAACAAATAAGTATTCATAGAAATTTTCAAAAAGATAATAAACAATACAAGATTTTAGGTTGGAACTCTGTATATTGGCCTGTTAGTAATAAAAGTGTTCTGATTATAGAGAATACACTAAAAACATTTAGAAAGCTTAATATTCCTTACCAATATATGATATTAAATGAGGAAAATATCATTGACATAGAAATTTATCAATTTATTGAAAATGATAGTAATGTTGATATATTTTGGATTGAAAGAAAAATAAAAATGAAAAAGTTGTAACCACTTAATAATAGTGGTAGAAAGGAAAAAGATAATGATTGCAAGTAAAATACTAAATGTAATGAATAAGATAGGACCTATCATAAAAGATAAGACAAATGAAGAAAAGGGATTTGATTATGCTTCACTTGCCAATATTGTTATTAAAGCTAGAGAAGCAATGATTGAAGAAAAAATAATTGTAATTCCATTAAAGGTAGAGCAAATTATGCAAAGAGAAAATAATATTGTACTTAGCATGATATATAGATTTTATGATACGGAACCAAATGAAAAAGGAGAATGTGATTATATTGATGTCAATATGCCCGGAGAAGGAATGGATAAAGAAGGATGGTCAATTTACAAAGCTCTTTCTGGAGCATATAAATATGCAATCACACAAACCTTTGCTATACCAACAATTGATGATGCAGAAAAATCGAAATTGGATAATAATAATGAAAATGACTCAAATGAAAATGAAGAAAATACACCAATCATACCAAATGGGTCATTAGATGAAAACCAAGTAGAAGAAGTATTAGGAAGTCCAACTATTGAAAATTATAAGAGTATATTTAATTTGGAAGAATAATGAAAGGAGAATATCATGCTTATAAAAAGTATTAATTATGTTGAAGGATATAAAGATTTACCAGATGGATTTTGTGCAGAATTTGATGAAGATACAAATTATATTGTTGGAGCAAATTTTAAAGGTAAAACAACTGTTGGTAGTTTGTTTAGTTGGTGTTTGACTGGGACAAGCCTATATGGAAATGAAAAAGAACAAGTAGTGAATGATAGAAAAAATAAAGAACATGTACTTGTTGATATGACTTTTATAGACAATTATGGAATTGAACATAGATTAATTAGAGATAAAGGAAAAAAGATAAATTTAATCTTAGATGGTAAAGAAATTAAACAAGAGATGTTAGCACAATATTATCAAGATAAAGACATTTTTTTATCAGCTCATAACCCATATTATTTTGCTTCATTAGAACCAAAAGTCCAAAAAGCATTAATTCAAAAAATTATACCAGCAATATCACCTACAGAAGCATTTAAACTTTTAACAGAAGAGGAACAAAAAATTATAGGTGGAGAAATTGAGATTATTGGTAGTTACATAGATAAAAGAAATGAGGCAATTACGGAATTAAAAAAAGAATATGATGAAAATACAGGTAAAATACAAGCTTATGAGAGAATTGTTTTACAAACTGTTGAAGAAAAAAAGACTTTTGATAAGGAAAAAGAATTAGAAGAATTAAAAGAAAAATATAATATTCTTTCATCAAATTTAGGAAATTCTAATTTAAGTGATTTACAAAAAAGTATTGATAGATTAGATCAAAAATTAAAAGAAATAATAGAAGAAGACCTAGAAAGTTTAAGAAAAGAATATAGCAAAGAAAAGTCGAAATTGACAGAGATTCATAATAAAAAAGCTATTTGTACTACTTGTGGACAAGAGATAAAAAATGAGGAAAGAAAGGAATACTTAAAAACATTTTATCAAAAAGAACTTGCTAAATTGCAAGAAAAAGCAAATAAACTAAAGGAAGAAGCTAGTTATTATATAGAAGAAAAAAAGAAAAAGCAAACATTATTAGAACAACTAAAAACAGCAGATGCACAAAAAATGCAAGAAGCAATGGAAGAAATAAAAGAAAAAATAAGCCAATTACAAGAAGAGCAAAATGCAATTCTCTTATATAATAATGGTGTAAAAGTAAAGGAAGAACAAATTACAAAAGCAAAACAAGATTTGGAATTATCTAAAAAAGTACAACTAGAAATTACAAAAGAATTGGAATTAAATGATAAACAGAAAAAAATAGCCAATAAATTAAGAAGATTAATTATAGAAAAGCAAAAAGAAAAAATTAATCAATATTTAGATAAGGTAGACTTGCAATTTTGTAGGGAAAATAAGACCAATGATAACATCACAGAATGTTGTGATATATATTACGAAGGCAGAGAATTTAAAAAATTATCAAAATCACAACAAGCAAAGGCTTGCTTAGAAATAGCAAATTTATTTAATCATTTATCTGGTATGAAAGTACCAGTTTTTTTAGATGATGCAGAATCTATAACCAATATACCACATATAGAAAATACACAAATGCTGATATCTTTAGTAATGAAATATAATCCTTTAGAAATTATTTATGATTATTCTGAAGTATTAGAAAGGAAGAAAAAGTCAATTGAAAAAGAATATAAGGAAAAGGATGAATTTATTTTACTAAAAGCAGCTTAAAATAATAATATTTGTAAAATCGATATAGAGAAATCTATATTTTTTTATTATTTAAGGAGGAATAAAAAGATATGAAAAAATATGAAAGTGTCATTATTATAACACCTGAATTGGTAAATGAAAAATTAGAAAAATTTATTGAAAAGGTAAATAAAAAATTATCTGAATACACAATTATTACACAAACTAGTGAATTAGGACTAAAAAGATTAGCTTATACAGTTAAAGGAAAAAATGAGGGTTGGTATGTTTGCTATGAATTTGAAATTGCTGATAAAGATGAAGAAAAAAGTAAAACTATTATAAAGGAAATAGAAAAATATTTTAAAATACAAGAACAAATATTGAAATCTATTGTAGTAGGAAGGGAGTAACATGGTAATCTATATTATATATCAAAAATTTTATGCTGATTTTGAAACAGGAGAAGAGGATAAGACCTATATAGAATGTGGATACAAAAACAAAGGAAGAGCTACAAAAAAAGCCAAAGAATTATTGAGTAAAGCACAAAAATATTTTTACATAGATAATTATGTAAAAAATAAGAGAAATCCATTTAAAAATACAAATTGTGTTGACTTGTATAAAGAAAAAGAAGAGCAAGAAAACAAAGTTACTAGTATTGTAATAGAAGAAATAAAATTGGTAGCATAGGAGAATGATATGGGAGAAAATAAGAAAAAAATAGAACATTGTCAAAGATGTGGAAAGAGTCTATGTCCAGAACATACATATTTTTATGTAGATGGTAATAATAGAGCAATTACAGAAAGTTCTCCACATTTATGTAAAAAATGTTATGAAGAAAAATATAATGTGAAAATTAAAACAGAAGTAGAAAAATTTAAAGAACATCTAATCAAAATATTAATCAATCTAAAACTACAAAATCACATAGATAGTGTAAAGATAGATAGATTAATTGATTATATAAATCAAGAAAAATAAGGGAGGAATTGATTATGAATAAAGTATGTTTAATAGGAAGGCTAACAAAAGATCCAGAAATAAGAGTTATTCCAACAAGTAATACAACAGTAACCAATTTTACAATTGCTGTGAGTCGTAAATATGTAAAGGAAGGAGAAGAAAGACAAGCTGATTTTATTCCTATCATATCTTTTGGAAAAATAGCTGATTTTTGTTCAAAATACTTTCAAAAAGGACAACAAGTTGGTATTACAGGGAGAATACAAACACGAAATTGGAATGACGAAAGTGGTCAAAAACATTTTGCAACTGATGTTATTGCTGAAGAAGTATTTTTTGCAGATAGTAAAAAAGATACAACATCAGTGAAAAGTGAAGCAACAGAATTTGAAGAAACATTAAATAATGATGACTTACCATTTTAAGAAAAATAAAAATATAAAAAGTGGATTGAGAAATATCCACTTTTTATAATGAAATATGGAGGATAAGATATGGAAAATTATCAGAAATATACAAAAAAAGAAATGAGAAAGGTCATAAAAAATAAAGGATTTTTAATAGTAGAAACATCAAATGGAGATGTTTTTGGCATAGCTAAAGAAGATGTTCCAGATTTTATCATATTAGAAAATAAAAGATGCAATTATCATGTGGATTTAGAATTTTATATACCGGGATTTAATATAGTGCCACTAGCAACAACTTATGGATGTTTTCTAAATAAAATAAATCAGAAATTTAGAGTTGAAATCATAGAAAGATTGATAAAGCTACAAAGACAAGAAATACAAGCCAAACAGGTAAAAATATTTGATACTATAAAATTCTATGACATGACTAAAAAATGGAAAGAATCTAATTTTTTAAATAAGATGTTTGAAAAGTTCTTTAGCAAATATTATTAAAGGAAAGGATAATAGAAATGGAAGATAATAAATATAATAACTTTTTAAAATTACTAAATTTTAAGCCAGAAAAATATTCACAAGAAAAGGTATTTGAAGATTTTATAGCAGTATTTGGAATTAGTCTTAGTAATAAAGTAATTTTTAACAAGGAAAATAGTAATAGATATGAAGAAATTATACAAAAATATGATAAGGATGAGAAATATATATTTTATGCATTATCAACAGAATTAACAAGGTTATTTTGTAATGAAACAAGTCCTTATGATATTTTAGGAGAAATATATCAAAAAATCACACAAAAAAGTTATTTGAAATTACTAACAAATAATCATAATAAATTGCAGGAAGTAGGCAAAAGACTACAAGGAATTATCAATATTAATAGAAAAAATAGTAATGGAAGAATGATAGAAGTGAATTGTGGTTCTGGAGCAATGATTCTTGCTTATGCAAGTACCTTAAAAATGTTTAAATTAGATTATAAAAAAGACTTGCAAGTTACAGCAATAGATACAAATATCAATCATATTTTTATGACATACATACAACTATATTTTTATGATATATCTGGGATTGTTATATTATTAAATGAAAAAGATAATAAAGAAATTATGAGATTATATACACCAATAAATGAGAATGAAAATGAAAACAAGATGGTAGCATAGTCATTGTGTGGAAGGAGAGATACAAAGGATGCAAAATAATGTATTTGAATGTATTAATATTACAAATGTTATTAACAAGCTAGAATTAAAAAAGACAAATCAAATTGGAAATAATATATTTGTGTATTGTCCATTTTGTCAAAGTAAAAAAGAAAAAAATGGGTATATGAAAATAAACATGCAAAATAATTGTTATATATGTGACAATTGCGAAGCAAGTGGTACATCAATAGAATTATATGCAAAATTAAAATATATGACTAATAAAGAAGCATTTACACAATTATTGAGAGAAATTCCAGTATTAGACAATATGCCATATGTATATAATAATCCTATAAAAAATGAGTTATATAGAGATATTGTATATAATTCTTTTTTAGATATGCAAACTTTAAGGGATGAACATATGGAAAAATTACAAAAAATAGGATTAAGTAAAGACTATATTCAAAAACATAATTTTAAAAGTATTGAAACAAGAGAAAAGCAAAAAAAAGAGATATGTCTAAAAATGCAGGAACAAGGATTAAAACTTGATGGAATACCAGGATTTATGCAAGATAAAGATTTTAAATGGACTTATAAATCTCACAAAGGCATTTTTATACCAGTATTTTTAGATAATAAGATACAAGGTTTAAGAATATTATTAGATAAAGAATATAGAAATGATACGAAAAATATATGGTTTTCAAGTAATAACGCATATAATGGAACAAAAGCAAATAATTTTATTACAATATTAAAAAATGAAAATTTTTCATGGGCTGATATGTATAATTCTAATCATAAGACAAGCATTATTATTGCAACAGAAATGATATTAGCACATAAGTTATTTTTTAGTACAAATAAAATTGTTATAGGTATTCCCAATAATGTAGATAAGGATATTATTATCAGTTTAATAAATAGAATGAAAGTAACAGAGGTTTTCTTGTATCATGATATATATTCTATCAAACATACAAGTGTACGCATATATAAAAATGTTATGGAAACATTAGAAAATCTTGGAATAAAGGTACATTTTAGAATTATCACAAATTACTTTGAAGAAAATGTTAAACATAGAGAAATACAAACAAAGGTGGCTTAAAGGAGGTTGACTTATTGAACAAAAAACAGGAAATAAAGGTATCTAATAAAGTGATTCACATACTAAGCAATAAAGGTTTTAAAATTAACCGATATTATTCCAGAACAACTAGAAGTATATATTTAAAATTAGATTATGGTGTATGTGGAGCAATTCGCATAAGTGATCATGTAGGAAAGAAAAAATATAAATATAAGTTCAATTTAATAAGAAATTACAACGGTCCAAGAGAAGTTAAGGATGATGGTTGTTATAGAAAATATTATAGTTACCAGCATACAAATGAACTTATTGAAGATGTAGAAAAGGAAAAAAAGGTTAAAATTCAAAAATATGGGTTAAAAAATTATGAAGAATATATGAAAGAAAATTCAAAAAGAGATTTGTATAAATCTTTTAAAAAAGTAGCATAGAAAAGAAGGGAAACCTTCTTTTTTATGCTTATAAACTTATTTTGGAGGTAATTGAAATGGAAATAAGAAAATTAGATAAGAGCTTAATAGAGATAGCAAATAGTCATAGTTTTAATGGGAATAGAGGAGAATTAAGAGAAAAAGCATATAAAGAGTATGTAGAAATGATACTAAAATGGAATATAGCAGAAAACAAAAAACAGAAAATATTAGATAAATTATATACTAAAAATATGGAATTGCTGAATTATGAAGCACAACATGTTAGTCCTATGGTCGCAGGTCCTGCTAAATATAATGCAAAGAAATATGATAAAGGAGATAAAATATTAGAACTTAGTCATAATCTTTGTGTATGGTTAGAAGAACTAGAAAAACAAATAAAAGAATTTTCAGAAGACACAAATACAGAAAGCGAAACAGCATATATTTTGTCTGGAATAGAAAGGCTTTATAATTTAAACTTAAATCCAACAAATGACATTATGAAATTAGCAACTGTAAATAATAAGGTATTTATTAAGACTTATGAAAAATATAATCCTGTTTTTAAATGGAGAAAAAATAGTAATATTTATAAATTATATCAAAAATCTTTAAATGGAGAGATACAAGAAACAAAAAAAGAAATATTTTTTCAAGATGATAATTTGATAGCATATATCGAAGGGGATAGAGCTTATATTAAATTTATTATGAAACCACAAAGACAATTGATAGTTGCCTTGAAAAGTAGAAAGTGGTGGTGGAATACTTATAAAAACGCATGGAGTACATATTTATCCAGATTAAATAAAGAATGGATAACTACTATTAGTGAAAGATATGATAAATATATATAGTGGAGGTAATGAATATGAATAATCAATATTTTAGATATAAAAAGTATAAAAACTGTTTTTTTGAAGTTGGAAATTATAAAAATAATCTTCAAGCTATGTCTATTGTTTTAAAAAATGAAAGTGGGAGTTTGGAATTAATACTAACAGTTAATAAACCTAATTATTTGTATTATCCAGATACAGCTACAATAAAAAATTATTCGGAAAATGGCGGAATAACAGATTTTTTAGAAAAGTTAGGAATTGTAGAAGAAATTTATAGCAGAGTTAAAGCACATTCTCTAGCACTAAAAAGTGAAACAATAGATTATTGTGCTATTAATATTGAAAAACTAAAACAATATAGTAAGAAATTCAAATATAAATGGGAATTTTAAAATAAGAAAGGATTTTAGTATGGAAGGAATAATGAGAATAAAACAAATGGCAGAAGGTCAGAAAGACTATGTATTACTTGAAATAGTGAAATATCTAATTAGTAGAACAGATATGAATGAAAAGTATTCGAATGAAGAGAAAACTTTAAAAGGTATGGCGGAATATATTCAAGGCGAGATTATAAAGGATTTTTGTAAAAAAATGAAAACTGACAATCCTCAAAAATATGCACAAAATATAAACTATGGAGAAAAAAATATAAATTGTTTAGCCATTGGAATGTCAGAAAAAAGAACATTTGAATTAGCCATACAGTATTTTAATAAAAGTAATGAAGAATTAGGTATTCCTAAGAAAGAAAAAAAGGTTATTAAAAAAGAAAAAGATAAATTTGGATCTATTTTTGAGGATTTACCAAAAGAAGAGGAAAAGCAAGAGGAAATAGAACAAATATCATTATTTCAAATGTAGGAGGGAAAAATGTCGTATTTAAAGAAACAATATAGAGAAATAATAGAAAAAATAGATAAAGAACTAAAATTACCTAAAAAATGGGATGAATTTGTGAAAAAGGAAGCAGAAAAAGATAATCTAATTATAAAAACACAAGGAATATGTCATTGCAAAAATTGTGGGACAAGTTTTAAATCTAACAAAAAGATAAATGAGATAGTAAAATGTCCTCATTGTAAGAATGAATATTTAATTAAAAGAAAAAATTATCAGTGGCATAATTTTCAAAATAGGACTTTGGTATTATTGGATAAATTAGATTCCAATTGGATAATTCGATTATTTGTTATTCAAACAGTTTATGTAAGAGGAAATATAAGACATTCAAATGCAATAGAATATGGAAGAGTGGTTTTACCAGAAGATTTGAACTTTGTTAATAATAGACTTTATTGTCATATGTATGGAACTGAAAAAGTATTTGGAAATCAAAAAATAAAAAGATGGAGGGAATATCATCATGGATATCATAGATTACCATGTGAGGGTAAGCTATTTCCATATAATTTAAAAAAATTATTTGCTAATACAGAATATCAATATTCACAATTGTGGACATTAGCCAAAAAAGAAGATTGTATAGATATCAGCTACTATTTAAATCATAATTTACCAAGCACAGAGCTTTTAATAAAAATGAAGCTATATAAATTAGCATTCTGTCCTAAAACTTTTAATATAAAAGGTAGTTTTGAAAAAAGATTTGGAATAGATAAAAGCTATTATCCTTTTATGAAAAAGAATAATATAGATATTGAAGAATTGGATATATTGAAATTATTTAAGAGAAAAAATATAAAAGCCATTAGATTTCTGAAGAAATATAGATTAGACCATTTAAAAATATTAGCTAAATATATGAATATGGATAAATTAATTAATTTTATAAAAAGAAATTCCAATTTTGATATGGATTTATATATCGATTATATACGCTTTTTGGAAATTTTAAAGATAGATTTAAAAAATAAAAAGAATTTATTTCCAGACGATATAAAAGAGGAACATGATAAATATGAAATGCAAGTACAAATATTAGAAGTGGGTGAAGATACTCGAAATCATATTAAACAGAGGTATAATGAGTTAGAAAAATATACATTTTCGCATAATCAATATTTTATAGTTCCAGCAAAAAGTATGGAAGAATTAGTAGATGAAAGCAAACAACAGAGCCATTGTGTAAGAAATTATGCAAAATTATATGCCGAAGGAGAATGTGATTTATATTTTATGAGAGAAAAAGAAACACCTAAACAGTCGTTAGTAACTGTTGAAGTAAAAAATGGAAGAGTTGTTCAAAGTAGAGGAAGATTTAATAGTAATATTAATACGAAACAAAAAAGATTTTTAAATTTATGGCAAAAGAAAGTATTGAAAGTGGCTTAAAATATGGAATAGGAGAAGATTTTCTCCTATTCTGCTAATAATAAGTATAAAAAAGTGCATCAAACAGTGCATTTCTCTATGCTTATTATTAGTAAAAATAAAATTTTTTTTGAAATAGAATTTATAGAAGTTAAGCAGTACAATATGATTATAAAGATGAGTAAGGAGGATTTGTAATGAAAAATATTAATTTTGTAGAAATCATAAAAGATATATTAGGTGAAGAAACTTATCTACAGTTATTAAAAGATATTTCTATGGAAAATATAGATAAAGATATTTCTTATGAAAAATTTTTTGACGAAATTGCCAATAAATATTGTTTTATTATTTTATTAATTGGTTTTTCTAAAAGAATTGACATAAATACATATTATATAGAGAAAGAAAAGCCAATAATAAAGTTTCAAGTAAGAGAGTTTGTCAATAGGTATAAAAAGTATATAAAGCAAGTAGAAAACAAGAAATTTGAAATCTTGAAAGATATGATATAATTATAGAAAAAGATGTAAATATTTGACAAAAAAATGTTTTACATAAAACCTTAAAAGTGCTATAATAACAGTGAAAAATATTTTATACAAAAGGGGGTAGCATAATGATTAATGCTATTATAGCAGATGATAACAAAGACTTATGTATGCTATTAGCAAATGAGCTTAATACTACTAAGGATATCAAGGTAATAGAGATGTTAAGTGATGGATCTCATATTATACAGGAGATAAAAAGGTTACACCCACAAATTATCATTTTAGATTTAAAACTACCAGGAAAGAATGGACTACAAATTATTGAGGAAATTGAAAATGATGATGAAATAAAAACAAAGGTTATAGTATTATCTGGAGAAAATGCTTATGTTGCAAAATTGCGAGATTCCAGATGTGTTATTAGTTACATCGGAAAAGGAGATTTTAAAGAAATCAGTATGAAAATTAAGGAAATCTCACATCGAATGGATAAAAAGAGCATCAATCAATTGATATTGGACTATTTGCTAGATTTAGGTTTTTCAACTACAAATTCTGGTACTGATTTGATGAAAGATTGTATAAGGGTATTTTTATTAAAAAGGAAGAAAGATATAAAGCTAAAAGAATTAATTAAGATAGTATCAAAAATTAATATTATAGAAAGTTATAAAGTGAAAAATAATATTCATACTTCAACAAAAGCAGCATGGAATACTGGTAATCAACAACATATTATTGAAAAATTGAAATTAGGAGCAACAGAAGCATTGTCACCTAAAAAAGTAATAACTATGTCTAGATATTATATTGATATAGATTAAAAAAGAAGAAAAGTTTTAACAACTAAGTTAAGACTTTTTCTTTTTAGAAATTTTATGAATTTCTTGAAAGACTTGATCTAAATTATATTTTAATTTGATATATGAATTTCGTTTTATAGCATCAATAGCTTTTTCTGATTTTTTCTTATTATCTTTAGACATAGTATCACCTTGAAAGCATTGTAAATGCTATAAAGAGATTGTTGTTAAAAAGTGTAAAAACTTCTATTTTAGTAGAAAAAGTTCTACAAATAAATTAAAAAATATGAAAAAGTATAAAAAAGTATAAAAGCATGAAAAAAGTCACAATATTGGGTATTGCAGATTACCACTATTGTGACTTTATCCAATTCATAAAATCTTCTTTAGAAATTTCTTTATCTTTATATTTCTTTAACTTTTTTCTACCAATAGTTTTAAAATGATTATAATCAAGTTCATAACTAGAGATATCTTTATACCTAGTAGCTTTATAAGCTTTACTATTGTAAACTTTTTTGTATAGTATAAGTGCCTCATCATCTTGAAAAGATTGCGTATATTTATTATTTCTTGCAACTTGACGACAAGTTTTATCAGTATATTCTGGTGCAATATTGTCGCAGTATGTAATGTGTCTATTAGGAGCAATAAAATATTTATTGCAATAATTGCAGATTCTTAAAATAATATTATCTTTCACAATTTCTGTTAATTCGAAATTTAATAGTGATGCGATATCATTTGGTATATACAAAATGTTTGAATATGTTCGATGTTTTCCAGATTGTATTGATTTTATTAAGTAATCTTCATCGTATGTATCACTATCAATATCAGATATTGTGCTTAAATGAATGGTTTGCATTAAATTTTCCTGTAATAAACTTGGTGTATTAGGTAAATATTCCAGAATACATAATCGTTCAAATGGAGATAAATTGGCGGTTTTTTTATCTGGATTAAAAATGCAATAATCCAAGATAAATCTAATGTCTTTTTGATATCCAGACAAAATACGTCTATATTTGTTAAATGTCTTATCCATATAATTTTCATAATTAGCTGTTGAACAGTGACCATCAATAAATAATTTGTTGATTTTTTTATTTTCTAGTCCAAATAAAGAATATTTATTAAAAAAATTGATAAATGTATCTTTATTTGAAAAATTTGTGTTTTGAAAATCAACAATAATAGTACCATATTCTTGGTAAAATATATTATATTCATCAGATAGCACATAAACATTATTTTTTTTATCGTGAAAAATAGTATTATTGACAATAATTTCACTATTATCTTCAGGACTAATTGCAATACCTAAATTAGTTATAATGTTATGCAAATACTCATCTTTTAACATTTTTAATACCTCTTTTTACAAAGACGATTTTTTGAAATTATGAAAAAATCTGTCTTTTGCAATAATAAGCTTAATATATTGACTTTGAAAGAGAGGGATTTTATAATTAGGACAAAGTTACAAATACATTTTTAGTCAGGAACTGTCTTTGTAATTTTAACATTTACATATAGTATAATTATATGAATCCCCCTTTTTCATCTCCATAATTATACTATATGAAACTTTAAAAAGCAAGATATATAGGGATTTTTAGCAATTCCTATAAGAAACATCATGGAAAAAATACTGTAAACAGAATTTGAACTAAGATGGAAAGGAGGATATAGTATAGTGTGGAAAAAAAGAAAAAAATTGAAGATTTATATTTTGAAGAAAAGATGTCCTTAACAGAAATTGCTAACCAATTAAATGTATCTATTAGTTACATTTCAAGAATATTAAGAGAAAATATTCATTATAAGACTGAACAAGAAAGAAGAAAGGCTCAAAATAGAGCGACAAGAAGAGAGAAGCAGAAAGAGTTAATATATAAATTAAGGAAGAATAAGTCAAACCAAAATTTGATGGAAAATCAGCAGATAAAAGAACAGCATAAACAGGCAACAAAGGAATTATCAAAGAGAAAAACAATAGGAAACGAAGCATTAAGAAAATGGTGTAGTTTATATAAATATGATAAAGAGAAAAAAAGATATGTATTTGATGACAATCAAACATTAAAACCTAGAGATTTCCCATTATACATTAAAGCATGATATTAGTAGGGAGAAAAAAGAGAAAAGAAAAAATTACAAAACTAGAGGGGGTATCTTATGCTAAAGTAGCATTGCATTTTTTACAGGTATTACATATAGATATAACGTCAGAAAATTTAGAGGATTATATGTGGTTGATGTATGATTTGTATGAAACCTTTGAGGTTGTAAGAAAATAAGAAAAATATTAAAATTTTTTTTTGAAATGTACTTTAAGATAAATAGAAGATACAATATTAGTAAATTAATGGCTATAACCTGAAAGGATGATGTATATGAGAAAAAATGAAAAATTAAAAGAAGAAAAACCTGCAATATATGCAAGAGTAGGAAATCCAGAAGAATTTGAAAAAAAGGATTTAAGTGTATCTGCAGAAGATGGTTATACTAAAGAATATCTTTATAGAAAAATTAATGAACAAATGACAATGTTATCAACATTAGAAAAATTTGCAAATCATAAATTAATAAGACCAGAGAAAATATTAAAGACACAGGATATAAAAGCAGTAATATACATATATGGTAATGATGAAGAGAATATTATTAATCGCAAATTAGATGATTTAAGAAAATTCTGTAAAAGATACAAAATCAATATTGAGAAAGAAGTAATTAATGATTCAATAGAAAAAACATATCATAACAAAGAATTTGAAAATTTAATTTATGATATTTACACAAATAAAATTAATACAATTGTTTTAGAAGATTTATATGACATAGGAGATGATAGACTAATTAATACATACATTATTAATGAAATCTTTTCAAAACGAAATATAAGATTAATAGCGATTAAACAAAAATTGGACACAAATGACTTTAGAACATTAGTAAATTATGAAAATCCTGCGTTAGTTCAAGTACTAGATTTTATAGATGTAGAAGAAAGAAAAATAAGAGCAGAAAAAATAAAAAGAGCAAGAGAAGCAAAAAAGTTTATGAAGGAAAATAAATAGAATAATAACATAAAAAAGCCTTAATGGGCTTTTTTATTATGCTCAAAAAGGAGGAAAAGGTTTTGGAATATGTTTTAGCAATTGGATATATAGAAGAAGTTATTTTACAACTAAAAGAAGAAAAAAAGATAATTACGATAAAAGAATTAGAAAATAGATTAAATAAGCTATTAGATGAAAATAAAGAGATAATTATAGCTTATGCAAAAGTAGCACTAGATAATATTAATCATAGTGCTAACAAAGTCACAGCAAGAGAAATGGAAGCACAAATACAGACTTTGAGAGATTTATATACTACAGAAGAATTAATTGAGAGAGCAAAAAAATTATAAAAAGGAGCAAAGATTAATGTTTTTAATAGGTTTTTTAGTCGGAGCAATAGTAGGAGGGACACTCTCATTAATTTTATATGCTTGCATTTTAGCGGGAAAGGATAGAAGAAATAATGAGTAATGAAAAAATAGAAATTGATAAAAAAATAGAAGGTAGTATGTTACTATCATTATTAAATAGAACATATAAGATGAATATAATATCAAATTCTACATATATAGACTTAAAAAAGAAGATTTCCTTGGAATATAAGCTAAATTTGACATAAATGAAAAAATTTTTTTTGAACTATAAGAAATAAGAAAAGAGTTGATAAAATTAGAATAGAGTACACCTTCCTCTCAAAAGGAGGAAAAAATGGAAATACAAGTAATAGAGAGGAAAGTTGGACGTATAGACAGATTAACAGGAACAATAATAAGAGAACGTCTAAAAGTTGGAGCTTATTGTAGGGTTAGTACTGATTCCGATGACCAAAAAAATAGTTATGATTCTCAAGTAAAATATTATACGAAAAAAATAAACGACAATATAAAATGGACTTTTGTTGATATTTATGCAGATGAAGCTATTTCTGGAACACAAGATTATAAAAGAAGTGATTTTATGAGAATGATACAAGATGCTTTAGATGGAAAATTGGATATTATTCTTACAAAATCAGTTTCAAGATTTGCTAGAAATACTTTAGATACTTTAAAATATGTTAGAATGTTAAAAGAAAGAAATATTGCAGTTATTTTTGAAGAAGAAAATATTAATACTTTAGAAATGGCAGGAGAATTGTTACTAACAATATTAAGTTCTGTTGCACAACAAGAAAGTGAAACCATTTCAGCTCATGTTACATTGGGGCTAGAAATGAAAATGAAAAGAGGGGAGATGGTAGGATATAATAAAGCTTATGGTTATAATTATGATAAGGAAAATAAAACTATAACTATAAACTCAGAACAAGCACCCATTATAGAATACATATATGATAGATATTGCAAAGGAATAGGGACGCGAACAATAGCAAAAGAATTATCAGATATGGAGATATTAAGTCCAAAAGGTAATAAAAGATGGAGTGAAAGTACTGTATTAGGAATTATAAAAAACCCAATTTATAAAGGTGATTTATTAATGGGCAAGACTTATACTACTGATGCCATTACACATAAGAGAGTCAAAAATTACGGAGAAAAAAATCAGTATTATGTTAAAAATCATCATCCTGCAATTATTAATGAAGAAATTTGGAATAAAGTACAAGAAATCTTAAAAAAACGTTCTTCAATAAAAAATGGTGGAAGAATGAAAGGCAACTACAGTAGAAAATATGCTTTTAGTAGTAGAATATTTTGTGGTTATTGTGGTTCAGTATTTGCCAGAAGATGTTGGGCTTCAGGAACTAAAAATGAGAAAAGGGTTTGGCAATGTATGGCATCAGTTAAAAATGGGATGGAAGTATGTCCTAAATGTAAAGGTATGAGAGAAGAAGTTTTAGAAAAATGTTTTGTTGATGCATATGATTTATTATGTAATGATGATTCAAGAATAATAGAACAATTTATGCAAAAAATGAAAACAGTAGCTAAAAATACTTCGAATAATTCATTAAAAAAGAAACTTGAAAACAGTATTAAAGATATAAATAAAAAGATGGGAATGATTGTAGATTTACATTTAGAAGGAAATATAGACGAAAGTGTCTATGTTAGTAAAAAAGAAGAATTGGATAATAAAAAGGAAAAGTTACTACATGATTTAGAATTATTACAAATGGAAGAACAGGAAGAAAAAAGTGCAGAAACTGGACTGGAAAAAATAGAAGAAATCTTAAGAAATAGTAAGATAATGCCAGAATTTGATAAAGACATATTTGAGGCAATTATACAAAAGATTATTATAGGAGAAAAGAATGATCCTTTAACGGTAATATTTGTATTAAAAACAGGAGAAGAATATACAGAAACAGTACAAGAAAGAAATACTAAAAATAAAGAAGAATTTGATATCAATGATTATAATATAGTATTAGAATTTTATAGTAGACAAAATGTAGTTAATTTTGAACCTAAAGGATTTGGAAAATCAAAAAAGATATTGGATAAAATTAAAGTAAAAGTTGTTTATGAAAATCGTAATATGCTATAATAAGGTCAGTAAAAGTTGTTCACGCACATTATTCTAGGTTTAAAATTATACTCATGGACTTGCAACAACAGGAATAGAAGCAATTTCGTTAATATGTTTGAAGAAAGAAACGAAATTATTGAAATAGAGGGATTTTTCGTGAATAACATAAAAGCAAAAAAACAAAAAAATACTATAATTAATCTACATAATGAAAATAAAATTTTGAAAATAAAAAAGACTAGTATAAGGAAACAAAAGAAAAAATAGAGCCGAAATCTTATAATTTTATTGATACAGTAGGAAAAGTTAGCGTAAGATGTTCATTGAAATTAGACAAGGATGTATGTATAATAGATGTGACGATATAGGATTTATTAATATATCAATAAAAATGTTGCTTTTTGAGATTTCTTATGTTCACAGTGGCTATTCTAGGATAAATTTTATGTTCATAGTATTTATTCAAGCCATGTGGAGGTTTGTGCGTTGCTAGAGTTAAAGAATTGCCAGTAATCCTAGAGTTTACTAGCTTTCAAGATATAATTATGTTTCATAAAAGAGGTAGATTTGGACTAGAAAAAGTACAAAATTCTAAAATTAATGTTAAGGTTGTTTTAGATATGGAGTGTGGAAACATATAAAATAAAATTTGAAAATTGATATAATAGTTGCTATGAGTGGATTGCAGAGATTATATATCTATACTCAATACACCATATGATATGGTTGTATGTTGATGAACATATGAATTTATAAAATAAAATTTAAAAGTTAAAGAGAATCCTAAGTAAAGTGCCTTGTATGATAGGTGCTTTATTTTTTGCACAAAAATCCAATATATTTAGTGTGATTTTAGCAAATTGGTTGAGGAAAATGTAAATTTGTGATATAAATATGGTGATATATGGAGGTAAGACAAAATGGGTAAAGTATTAAAAGTAAGAGAAGTGGGAGAACCTATCCTTGAAAAAGAATGCGATGAAGTTAATATAACAAATAATAATGAAGATATTATAGACATTATAGAAGATTTAAAATCAACACTAGAGTATGGAACAGGATTAGGAATTGCGGCACCTCAAATAGGTGTAGATAAAAGAATTATTGTAGTAGGAGCCAAAAAAGAAAATATAAAATATAATGATGCAGAAGAAATACCAATAACGGCAATGATTAATCCAACTTGGAAGAAATTATCAGAAGATACAGATGTGCAATATGAAGGATGTATGAGTGTTCCTAGTATCAGAGGAAAAGTAGAAAGATATAAGAACATAGAATTGACTTATTATAATGAAAATGGAGAGAAAATAGTAAAAAAATTAAATGGATTTTTTGCAAGATTAGTGCAACATGAATGTGACCATCTAGATGGGATAGTATTTTTAGAAAAAGTAAAAGGACCTAATGGATTTGCAACTAAAGAAAATATTGATAAATATAATTTGAGGAATGAAAAATGATATACCTAAAAACATTTAAATTAAGTGATAGCAGAATAACAAATAATAATATATATCCATTTAATGTATTACAAAATAAAGAGCCAGACATATTTATA
>CALXKE010000009.1 GCA_944388805.1 uncultured Clostridia bacterium
GGAGATATTCCAGTATTACAAGATGTTGTAATTGCTAAAAACTATTTAAACGAAGAAGAACTAAAAGTTTTAAATAATTTAGTATCAGGATATTTTGATTTTGCAGAAATACAAGCAATAAGGCATAACCCAATGTATATGGAAGATTATATTAAACAGTTAGATATGATACTTTCTTCTGCAGGTGGAAAAGTGTTAATTGGTGCAGGTAGCGTTAGTCATAATCAAGCAATAAAGAAGGCAAAATCAGAATATAAAAAATATCAAGTTAAAACTATAAGCCCTGTTGAAGAGGAATATTTAAAATCTTTGAAAGAAATAAATAGTAAGATTGCAAAGAAAAATAAAAAATAGGGTTTCTATTTTGAACTTGATTTTTCCATATAAATAATATAATATAGAGAGGATAGGAGTGTGATGACATGTTAGAATTAGAAGAAAATACAAGACTTCTAAAAACATTAGAAGAAAAATTACAAGATTTGGGTGAGTCACTTTGACATCGCTAAATTAGAAAAAGAATTAAAAGATTTAGAATCCGAAACCTTAAAAGAAGATTTCTGGCAAGATGCCAAACAATCAAATAAAGTATTGGCTAAAATTAAAAATATCAAAAATAAAGTAAATGAATATAGAAAAATAGAAAGTGAAATACAAAATTTAAATGAATTAACAGAATTAACCAATATGGAACCTGATGAAGAAATCGCAAAAGACATTATTAAAAGTACAAAAACTATAGAGCAAGAAGTAGAAAAATTAGAAATTGCTACTTTATTATCTGGAAAATATGATGCCAATAATGCGATTGTAACCATTCATCCTGGAGCAGGAGGAACTGAATCACAAGATTGGGCAGAGATGTTATATCGAATGTATACCAGATGGGCAGATAAAAACGGATATAAAGTAACAGAATTAGATTACTTAGAAGGTGAAGAAGCAGGTATAAAAAGTGTTACATTCGAAATTATTGGTGAATATGCTTATGGATATATGAAAGGGGAGATGGGGGTACATAGATTGGTTAGAATTTCTCCATTTGATAGTGGGGGAAGGAGACATACCTCATTTGCATCAGTAGAAGTTTTACCCGAAATTACAGATGATATTGAAATTGATATTAACCCAGATGATTTAAGAATCGATACATATAGAGCTTCTGGAGCAGGAGGACAACATATCAATAAAACATCTTCTGCTGTAAGAATTACACATATACCAACTAATATTGTTGTTGCATGTCAATCTGAACGTTCTCAAATACAAAATAGAGAAACTGCCATGAGAATGCTAAAATCAAAATTATTAGATTTAAAAGAAAAAGAACATAAGGAAAAAATAGAAGATTTAAAAGGAGAACAAAGAGAAATTGCTTGGGGAAGTCAAATTCGTTCATATGTATTTTGTCCATATACCATGGTAAAAGACCATAGAACCAACTATGAAGTAGGAAATGTAGAAGCTGTTATGGACGGAAAAATAGACGACTTTATGGAAAGTTATTTAAAATTTTCTAAATAATTTGACATATTTTAACACAATCGAATATAATGTAAAGAGTTAAATTTAAGTAAATTTAACTTTTTATTATTACGAAATAAAGAAGGTGCTCAATATGGAGGACATAATTGTTTTAAAGTTCGGAGGTAGCTCTGTTTCTAATAATGAAAATTTAAAGATCGTTGCCAACAAAATTATTGATTTCAAAAACAACAACCAAAACATTGTTGTTATTTTATCAGCACAAGGAAAGACAACAGATAAGCTAATAAACGAAGCTTATGAATTAACAGAGGAGGTTGATAAAAGAGAATTAGATGCGCTAGTTAGCTGTGGAGAGCAAATGTCAGCAGCCAAATTAAGTATTTTGCTAAACAGTTTAGGATTTCCTTCTGTATCTTTAACAGGATGGCAGGCTGGAATTTATACGAATAATACCAACCAAGATGCATTAATTGAAACCATCAATACAGAAAGAATATGTTCAGAGTTAGAAAGTGGAAATATTGTTATCATAACAGGATTTCAAGGAATTAATGAAAACCTAGATATAACCACTTTTGGCAGAGGTGGTTCTGATACAACAGCCGTTGCAGTTGCAGCAGCTTTGAAGGCCAAAAACTGTTACATTTTTTCTGATGTAGATGGAATCTATTCATCAGATCCAAACAAAGTTCAAGGAACAAAAAAATTAACAAAACTTTCTTATGATGAAATGTTAGAATTATCAAATGAAGGTGCAAAAGTATTGCATAATCGATGTATTGAAATTGGAGAAAAATATAACATACCGATTATTACAAAATCAACTTTTAATAATAACTATGGAACTGTTATAGCCAATCAAAAAATTGAAAAAAATGAAATCAAAAGTATCATAAAAAAAGATGTATCACGAATTTCTATAATCGGCAACGGAATCGTTAGAAATACAGATGCTATTCTAAAAGCAATCAACTTTATTAAACAAAACAAATTAGAAATGTTAGAATTTGATGTTTCTGAAAGTAAAATTTCTATTATATTTAAAACATTTGTTAGTGACAAAATGTTAGAAAAATTGCATAACGAGATAATTATGAATAAATAATTTTAAAAAAGGGAAATTGGGGACGGACAAATCGGGAAATTGGGGACGGACTCATTTTTCCTTTTTTTTAATTAAGAGGTTTTAGTTGCTTTTTTTAAATTGTATAAAAAAGGGAAAAATGAGTCCGTCCCCAATTTCCCGATTTGTCCGTCCCAAAATCCCTTTTCTTAGTTCTAAAATAGACAACCTCTGAATATATATAATTTAGATTAAAAATTTGGAGGTATGCATATGACGATAGATGAGAGAAAAACAATCAATACAGCTGTAGTACAAAACTTAATACTAGAAAATAGAGGAAAATTAAGTATATCAGGTGTTCTAGATGTTTTAAGTTTTGATGACCAAGTGATTATGGTGGAAACAGAATTAGGATTATTAACGATAAAAGGTGAAAATCTCAGAATCACGAAATTAAGTATTGATACTTCAGAAGTCATTGTAGAAGGAAATATTTCTTATTTAGCTTATAGCAATAAAGAAGTAGAGAAAAATAAAGGAAGCATTATTAGTAAAATATTTAAGTAAGATGTTGCAATAGGGGGAAGATAATGATTTATACACAATTACAATTATTCTTTATATTCCTGATAAATGGTTTATTAATTGGCTTATTATTTGACTTTTTTAGAATATTAAGAAAAGCTATTAAAACAGCTGATTTTATAACCTACGTCGAAGATGCTTTATTTTGGATTTTAACAGGTTTTATTATCTTATATTCTATATTTACATACAATAATGGTGAAATTCGATTATTCATGTTCTTAGCAATTATACTAGGTATTTTGATATATTTGACTTTCATTAGTAAAATAATATTAAGCATTAGTTTAGGCATCATAAATGTTGTTAAAAAAATTTTTAGTATAGTATTTAATATAATAAAAATTCCATTTGATTTTTTTATAAAATGGATAAGAAAATTATTTTTAAATCCTATATCATTTATTATCATCAATATTAGAAATTATTTTACAAAATATTTAAAAAATTTTTCTAATACATTAAAAAAAGTAAAAATACCAAATAAATTTGTAAAAAATACAAAAAATTAGAAGGATTTATATAAAATATGTAGAATAATATAAATGTGAAACTTTTGATAAATGGAGATTACTTATGAAAAAAAATAAAAAAATTTTAAGAAATTTATTGATTATAGGAATTGTCGCTTATATAGCATTTGTATTTATAAATCAACAAAAAACTTTAAATGAATATAGTAAAAATGCTGAGGAATTAAATCAACAAATTGCTTCAGAAGAAGCAACAAATGAAGACTTAAATCAACAAAAAGATAATGTTAATTCTTTAGATTTTATTGAAGAAATGGCTAGAGAAAAGCTAGATATGTATTATCCTAATGAAAGAGTTTATATGGATCAAGGAATGTAATCTTTTAGATTATATTCCTTTTTTGGAAAATTTTGTTTATTTTTTGAATTTTTTGTGATATAATAGGATTTGTATTAAATTCGTTTTTATTCCCATGATATTTAAAATAATAATAATGATATATAAATTTAGGAGGTTTTATGTTAAATTTAGAATCAATGAATTTAGCTGATTTAAAATTATTAGCTAAAGAACATAATATTAAAAATATTTCAAAATTAAAAAAGGAAGAAATTATAGCGGTGTTAAAACAAATTTTAGACACATCTTCTACTATTAATCAAGAAGAAAATCATACAGATAATCATAATAATAACAATGAGAATGATGAAGAAACAAAAAAAGAAACAGTTGAAAGACAATATGATGAAAATGGAGAACCAATTGTAGATTACAAACTAACCAATGATGGGGATGAGATTGTTGAAGGAATATTAGACATCATGCCAGATGGTTATGGGTTTTTAAGAGGTGATAACTATTTATCCAGTGAAAAAGATGTTTATATTTCTATGGTACAAATTAGAAGATTTAGATTAGATACTGGAGATATCATAAAAGGAATTTCTAGATTTAGAGATGGTGAAAAATTTCCTTCATTAATATTTGTTGGTGAAGTTAATGGGGAACATCCTGAAAAGGCTTTAAAACGAAAGAGATTTGACGAATTAATACCAATTTATCCAAATGAAAAGTTAAAATTGGAAACTGTTCAAAATGATTATGCAACTAGAATTATTGATTTAATGTGCCCTATAGGAAAAGGTCAAAGAGGAATGATTGTAGCTCCACCAAAAGTTGGAAAAACAACACTTCTTAAAAAAGTTGCCAATAGTATAAGTCAAAATAATCCAGAAGTAGAATTAATTGTCCTTTTAATTGATGAAAGACCAGAAGAAGTAACAGATATGAAACGTTCTATTAAAGGTCAAGTTATACATTCAACATTTGATGAATTACCAGAACATCATGTAAAAGTTGCAGAAATGGTTTTAGCGAGAGCAAAAAGATTAATTGAACAAGGAAAAGATGTTGTTATCTTGTTAGATAGTATTACTAGATTAACTAGAGCATACAACCTTGTCATTCCTTCCTCAGGAAGAACATTGTCAGGTGGTATGGATCCAGCCGCATTACACAAACCTAAAAAATTCTTTGGTGCAGCAAGAAATATTGAAAATGGTGGAAGTCTAACAATCTTAGCTACAGCTTTAATTGATACAGGTAGTAGAATGGATGATGTTATATTTGAAGAATTCAAAGGTACTGGTAATATGGAAGTTCATCTAGATAGAAAATTATCTGAAAGAAGAATATTTCCTGCAATTGATATTAATAAATCAGGTACAAGAAGAGATGATTTATTATTAACTCCAACTGAAAGAGAAACCGTTTTTGCCTTAAGAAAAGCAATGAATACTATGCCAGTTGCTGAAGTTACTGAACAAGTTATTAGTGAAATGACAAAAACAAAAAATAATGAAGAGTTTATAGAAAAAATGGATTCTTATTTGCAAAGATTTAAATAAAAAATTTAAATAAAAGAAGTAAATTTAAAATAAATTACTTCTTTTATTTTTTGTATAAATATAAAAGGAAAGAGAGAGAATTATAAAAGTTTAGAAAAAATAGATTTATAAATTTTATATTTTTTCAATAAAATCTAAATAAATAAAATAGGAAATAGACAAATAATAAATTTTGAAATCGAAAGAGAAGAAGGGGATAAATCTCAAAAGATATGAATATTTATCTATATTAAACATTGCACAAAATCAAAGTTTTGCGCAAATGGAGATAGGAGAAAAATATAAAGCAGCCATAAACCTCTACTTTTACTAATATCTCCAAAGTGCCTATTTCTCTATATTTGCCTTATTTTACAGACAACAAACTATATGCTTAAAAAATAAAAACGGCTTAAAATCGATTCTCGTGCGTCGTATTTTTAGCACTTTTTTAGGTTTTTTTGTATATCTATATATAGCAGTAATTTTTTTAGAAAAAACTACTTTTAATAGTAATTTTCTAAAATCAATATTTAACTGTAAATTTTAAACAAGTAATTTATCAACCTAAAAATAAAACTGGTTTAAAATTGATTTTAGAAGGTCACTATTTTGTATAATTTTGTATTGTAATACAGTTATTGTAATAATTACAGAATTTATAAAATCATAGTATAAAATGCAGAAATTATATTAATTAGAATATATAAATTTACAAACGAAATTCGTTAAAATCAAAATTTATATAATAAATGATTAATTTTACATTTCAATAATTAAAATTGCTTAAAAACGATTTTAAACGTCATTAAACAATAATTTGATTAAAATATTATATAAGTTTTATAAAAAAATTATCAAACAACAAATGTTCGCTTTTTTAATATTACTATGTTTGTATTACAAAATTATAATTTTTAAAATTCTAAATATTTATAAATTATAATTTTAAATTTTTTATAAATTTCTATAAAGTAGTTTTTAAATCTTAAAATTTATTTTTTATATTTAAAAAGTTTTATTTATAAAATTTATTGCTACTCTAACAGTAGATTGCACAAAATTTTATTTAATATTTTTTCATAATTCTCATATATTAAAAAATGTGCTATCCCCCCTACTCTACTGTTTTTATAAAATATAAAAGATTAGTTGTATTTCAAACTAATCTAGAAATTGTAATTTGTTATTCAAATTTGTTTAATGAATTTGTAATATTTCTTATAGATGTAATATTAGATATATTATCCATATTACACCTCTGACATTTCATATACATATTATAAGTCAAATTATTATTATAATCTTTTATATTTTTGTTATATCACTTAATTTTACTACTATAACATCATTGATAAGTTTTATATATCCTTTATTAGGAAAAACTGGCATTTGCTTATATTCTTCTGTACTAGTTACACCCCTATCATCAGAATACTCCCATATATTCCATCCAAGACCTAGATTGTCTTGTAAGAAGACCTGCCATGTCCACATACTAATATTAGATATATCAAAATTTGTCATCTTTAACAGTTCATCATTTTGTAAAGAAAAGTTTAATTTTCCTGTGATGACAATTGGCATATCTTTATTTCCTTCATTAATTTCTCTTATTTCCTCTACAATACTATTTCCAACTGAATACATTTGTTTATTATATAAATCTGTTGCAACATATGTTGCATTATTTGACAATATATATGTCCAAATAATGATTGAACAGATAAGAAAAGATATAATATTTAGAATATTATTACATATATTTTCTTTTAATAATTCATTTTGTTTTAACAATAATATGATTGGCAAATATAATGATGAGGCCATTAATAAATTGATAGTTCTTGATTGTGCAATGAGCTCAATAGAACATGTAAAAATAGGATATGTCAAAAGCATAAATATCATAGTTATCATCTTGCTTATTGATTTATAAAGATTTTTTTCTACTATAATGATTACAAAATTTATGATAATCAATATAAATACAATCATATTTAATATATGCCTATACCATGCTTGATTTGTAAAAATTTCATCTGTAAAATAAAAATCATAAAATGTAATATAAGCATTTTTTATAGAAGCAAATAAATTTGTGAATGTTTCTATACTTAGTATGTTATTTCCATTACTATAATCACTTATGCTTAAATTTAAAATACTTGTTATAACAGTTAAACATAGATAATACAAAATCATGCCAATAACAATAATTGATAAATTTATAAAAAATTCTTTAAAATTTATTTTTTTATCTTCTATGATTTTCAAAATAAATGTTATGGCAAATAAAGCAGTTATATAACATAAATATGCTTGATAAAATCCTAATGTTGCAATAATGCAAATAATAGCTAGTATAACATTCTTTTTATTTTTTTCCTTGTTCAAAAAATATACCGAAAGTATAGCAAATAAAAGTGCTAAACTATATCCAAATGCTGTGTAAGCATACATAAATGTTAATGAAATTGTTGGGGTAACTATCATTAATATGCTAATAGCTATTTTTATGTATGTCTTTTTTATTTTTAAGATTTCATTCAAAATAATTGAAGAAAATCCTATTGAAATTATTGATAATGAAGTAGTCAAAATTGATACTACAATCGTTCCTCTAAATAAATCTGAAAATGGAATTAAAAATCTTCCAAGTGATATTTCCCATCCTTTTGCTAGCATAGATCCATAATGCCAATATCCATCTTCTGCAAGTAATTCTTTTGAAATGAGTTCGAAATGAACTAAAAATCCCACAATAATGGTTATTATAAAAATTCTTTTTCTATCTTTTGTAAACCATCTACTAATAGATTTAAAAAGATGATCCATTGATATACTTGTCATTTTTCTATCCCCTTTTTTGGTAGTAATTATTTTAAATAAATATAATTTTGTTAAACCCCATAATACTCTACACCTAAATTTTGTAATCTAGCAATTCTTTCATTATAGTTAGGATGTGTAGAATTTAGTGCTTTTAAAAATCCATTTTCAGATGGAATATCCAAACTAATCTTATCGAGAGCCTTGGCCAGCTGCGTACCATAACCTATTTTAAAAGCAAATTTATCTGCTTCATATTCATTAGCTCTCATTGACATACGCATGAACAAGATACAGAACTTTGTCCACAACCAAATAAACAGTGTGGAAATGCCACCAAATATCATTATAAAGAATGATGCTATTTTACTTCTTGTATTGATTGCAAATAATGAACAGATTGCCAAAACTATCCATGAAAGTATTTTTAGAAAAACTAACATTACACATATAAATAAGTTAGAACCTCCAATGATAAGTTGTATTTCAGAATCTCTATTTGCTAAATGCCCTAGTTCATGTGCAAGAACTCCCATGATTTCTTCATCAGATAATTCAAATAACCCAGAGGTAACACACAAGGTTCTTCTTCCTATTGCACATGCATTTGGTGCAGAATCATAGATGACTTTTAACTTTATTGATTTTACCATTTTAGGATTTTCCTTTATTGCTTTATTATATACTATTTCCAGTAAGGGTATGATTCTTATTTTCATATCTGCTCTTTTCATCTTTCTCCCATTAGCTAATAAAACCAATACCGCTTCACCTATTGGAGAAAGTGAAATGATAATCCCAAGAATATACGCAATAAATATCCATTCAATATATGTAAAATCTTGAAATCCTGCAGTAAAAAATCCTATTATTAAAAACAAATTCAAAATGCAAAACAATATAGTTCCTATATTAGAAATTCGAAATATTTTATCTATCAAATCCATTTTTTACTCCTTTTTTAATTTATCCAAAAATTCTGTTAATTCTGTTTTCTTTGGGAAAATATATGGTTTTACTTGGAATGTATTTTTTAAAGAATCTGTATAGTATACCGTATTATCTTTCAAAGATTTTAATGATACTTCATCTATTAAGTTATTTGCTTCCGTGTCATTAAGTGAAAATACATATCTTTCAGGAAATTTTGGAAGTGTATTTTGTCCATAATACATACATTCTTTTACACTTTGAAATTCAAGAGAGGTTATAATAAAATTAATTCCATATGAAGAACCATCATCTATTAATTTCATTAATTTACCACTTACATTTTCTTCAGAAGAACTGCTACTACTTCCAAATCCGAAAAATGATGCGGCATCCATAGGTTTTTCTTCTTTGTCTTCATGATTTGTCTCTTCCTCTAAATAATCACTTTCATTAATTTTATCACCTTTTAGCATATTTTTGATAAGATCCACATATTGAAAGTTTTTTATAAATACAACTAATTGCTCGTTTGTCATATTTTTCTTAGAATCTAAATAAAAATCATAGGCTTTTCTAATAAATCGAATAATATCTCCTCTATTCATTGCAATTTCAAATCTGTTTCCAAATTTTAAAAATTCAGTATAATATGATTTTTCAGGTATTTCACTATCTAATATTACATCACCATCAATACATAGAATTTTTACATTTTCATTCAATAATAGTCCTAATGTATATAAATTGGTTAGATTTTCATACATTTTTTCATTTGCTCCACAAATTAGAGTATTGTGCTTACGTTTTTTGTCAAATATTGCATTTAGAGGTGGTGCAACTTTAATTAATGAACCTATTTGTATTGATATAGGTAATTCATTTGTTATCTTCTCTGGTAAGACACTTAATAAATCTGTTGTTTTATTTCCTTCAAATGATTGCATATTATATTCAAAGTCTGCAAATTTTTCGGAGATTAACTCTAAATATTTTTTTTGTGTTTCATCATCACAATAGGCAACTCTTAATCCAATATTATTTTGTTCTGTATATTCCTCATTTAATACAGCTGTGCCAATTGGTCCTTTCATCATTTCTAATGCTTTATTTTCATTTCTATCTGTAAATAGATATCTTGCATCAAATTCTCCACATTTCAATCCAATTCTTATTCTCATTTGTTCGATTGTTCCACTATCTAAAGACAATTCAGAAATAATTTTTGTTGATTGTGTTGCCATTAATAAATGTATTCCATATGAACGTCCTTCTGTAACAATTCTCTTCGTTAATTCTGCACAATGTTTGGCTATTTTACGATTGCTTGCATCATTAAATAATATCTGAAACTCATCCATAATAACCAAAATTTTTGGCATAGATTTACCAGATAAACTTATATATTCAGATAATTTAGAGGCATTGACTGATTTGAATTTTTCACTTCTTCTTTCGATTTCTGCAACTAAATCTTCTAATATACTTTCTCCAAATTCTTGCATAGCATCTAATGCAAGTAGTTTGATATGTGGTAACCTATAAGAATCATATATTTTGAATTCTGTTCCGCCTTTAAAATCCATTAAGTATAAATTTAATTGATCTGGTGTATAATGTAGCATTGAACTCATAATTAATGTATGTAACAATGTAGATTTTCCTGAACCTGTTGCTCCTGCCACTAGTGCATGGTGTGATGATCCTTTTCCAAACACGATTGGTATTATTGTTTCTGCATCACCAATTCCAATTGGAATACTTAATTCTGCATTTGTATTTCTGGTGAAAAGTTCTTTATCTAATATATCTTCAAAAGAAAATCCTTTTGATTTAATTTTTACATTTAGTTCTTTATATTTCTTGATAAATTCATTTATTTTTGAATATTCTATAGGTTCTTTTATAGAAACCGGTAAACTAAATGGCTCTATTAAATAATTTTTGTTTGTAATTTCTATGCGCGAACAATATTTTTCCATTCTCTCATCAATGTCTATATCTCTACCATATGAATTATATTTTATATCTTTGTTGTGAGCAATTAATGCATAGATACCACATTTTCCTCCATTTTTTAATATATTTTGCAAAAGTTCTATACTTTTTTCTTCAAATCCTGATGGGAAATCATATATTGCAATCATATTACAAGTTTCCATTCTAGTTGGATTATTTTTATTGTATTCTAATATATTTGCATATTTGTTTCCCAATTTGTTTTGTATTACATCATCTATTTTTTGATTTAGTTTTTCTAAAAATTTTGTGATATTTTCTTTATTTGTGTAAATTTGCTCTTCAAAAACTTCTGGACATTCTTTTTTAAAATCCAGGAATTGTTGTATACTACTTCCTTTTTGCTCACAGTCAATAATTGAAAATTTAATTTTAGAAACAGGAAACATAGATAATAATGACCATATAATGTGTCCAGAAAAATCTAACATTTTTCTTCTGGTCTCTTCTGAATAATTTGCTAGAAAATTACAAGAGTTTCCTAAATCCATAAATAGTGGTAATGTAATTTTACCATTTTCATTTCTGAATTCTTTTTGTATTCTTTCATATCCATAACAATCAACAAATAAATCATTTGGATATTGTATCATACCAATAGGGATTTTACTTAAGTAACTTGCATTTTCTTCTGGCGCAATTCCAAATCTTTCATTATATTCAGCTATAATTTCTTTAATATTTTCAATATTATTTTCTAATGTTTCTTCTTCTTTACTATCCATTAAGTTTCTGATATCTTTTGGTAATGCAATTCCTTTATTTCGTATGCCTTCACTTATTAAAATATATTTTGAGAAAAAGTTATTAAACTCTATTTTGTTTATCATTTCAAAACTTATATATGGCATGGTTGCGTATTCAAATCCATTAGTTGTTTGTTGTATATAAACACAATGTGATTTTATCGTTTGGATACTATTTATTAATTCTTTAGATGTTCTTTTTTCATCTGGCTTTGAAGAACCTGCTATGATTACATAGATACCACATTTTTGTCCATATGTAATGATATTTTTTAAATAAGATAAGGTTTGCTCATCCATACCATTTGGAAAATCAAATATTGTAAGTACTTCGATTTTATAATGATAATCTTGATTGTCTTTTTTATATTCAAAAATATCTTTATATTCTGTTCCTAATATTTCTTGAGAAATATAGTCTACTTTTTCGTTAAGTGCATAGATTTTTTGAATAGCATCTTCCTGACTTACCAAAAATTTTCCATCAAAAAGTTCTGGCATTTTCTTTTTAGCATCGAAATATGTAGAAACACTATTACCATGATTTTCTATATCAATAATACTAAAAGTTAAGTTTGTTACGTGAATAGATGATAAATATGAAAACATAATTCCTTGTACCATATGGTTTAATGCCATTTTTCCATCTTCATTTTTTTCTATAAATATATCAAAAGGCTCTCCAACTGATGAAATTAATGGAAATCTTATTTTTTCATCTACAATTATATTTTTGCACCTTTCTGTCATAAAAGAAATTAACGTATTAGATTCTACAAATTCTTTTATATGAAAATCTATATATCCAGTATACAAAATATTATTTTTAACCCCTTCTAATGTATTTACTTTTGTATATGTTTTTTTATTTTCTTCTATGATATTAGCCATCATATTTATCAAGTCTGTTGGTAACAATTCATTAAATCTTTTTTCTAATTCTTGTGCAATAGCATATAATGTATCATTATATTTTTTTCTATTTTTTTCTTTAAATTCATTTTGTGATTCTATCATTTCTTGTTTTTGTGAATTATGTGTATCTTTCATTTCGGTCATAGTTTCTTCTTCAACAGAATTTAACTCTTTTTCGATTTCTTCTACAAAACTTTTTACTGTATTTTCAAGAATGATTAGTTCTTCATAATCTTTTTTTCTTTTTGATGAAAAGATATAGTTTAATCCATTTAAAACAGATGGTAATATATCTGTTGAATATTTTTGACTAATTGTTGAAAATTGTTCTTTTATATTTTTTAATATTTCAAAATAGTCCATATCTTTTGCAAATTTATCACTTTTTTTGTTGGCTAATTCTTCCAATTTTTTCTTTTTTGTTTTTGCGTAATATTTATCAATAGATGACAATTTTTCTTCCATATCTACTATTTGTTTTTGGATTTTATTTGCTTCTTCAATCATTGATTTAGCATTTCTTTGTAAAGAGTCTATTGCATTTTGACAATCATTTTCAAATTTTTTGTTTTGCGCATTATACTCTGAAAGAATTTGATCCATTTTAGACTTATAATCTTTTTGTGCTTTTATAATTTTTTCATCTATCTCTCCTAATAATGCTATTAGCTCATTAATTATATAAATTACTTTTTTATATGAAATTGGTTTTATTTCCATTTTTTATTCCTTTCTGTTTTACTACTTATCTTCTAATTCATATCTACATATACCTTTTTCTTTACATTCTTTTTTGCTAAATCCTACGACTAATGATGTTGTTATTTGTAAAGGATAACTAAATATTTCTAGCATTTCTCCTCCAATTTCAGGATTATTCGTATTACAAACAATCGTATATTGTTTTAGATGATTTAATAGTCTTGGTATATATTCTTTATTATTGCTATTTAAAATGTCTATAATAAGTTTAATTCCAATTGTTGTTATGAAATTGATATCTACAGAAATTCCTGGTTCAAATTTCACAGCCTCTATATCTTCTTTATTGGAATATACATGATGATTTGCTTGAACACGTGAGGACATATTGGTTCCACTTCCTAAAGCACATTCATAACATGGCATTCCTTTATTCGGTATATGATAAAAAATTTCTCCTGCACATGCCCTCTCCCAAAATCCAAGAGAAATGAAATATGATGAATAATATATACTAATTCTATTAGCATATACATCTGCTGCTCTATTATCTGCACAGCCTACAAATATTGTCTCCTCTGGTTTGCAGAATTTATCTAAGATACCTTTAGGTAAATTTTCTACTACACCTTCATATTTTTCAATATGTACACTTGGATTTATATTTTTTAATTTTCGTGTTAAGGCATTTATCTTTAAATCTCCAACATCTTCAATACCACATTGATGTCTACAAATATTATGATATTCCATAATATCTGGATCTACTAATAGAAAATTCCCCACACCTGATCTTGCAAGTTCCATTGCCACTAAACTTCCTACAGATCCACATCCTAATATAACTGCACGTTTTTTAGACATGATATCTGTTTCTAATATTCCTTTATTTCTAGAAAAGATATTTTGATACAAACTATATTCTTCTACTTTTAGTTTTTTACCTTCGCTATAGAACTCTATACTATCATTTGTATAGATAGCACAAAATTCATCATTATTTGGCTTACTTCCTTCTGGTAATATATCACATAAAAAATCTCCTTTGTCTTGTAATTCTGTTGGAAATACATTGTATATATTTGTATCTTCAAAAAATTTTCCATATATTTTATTTGTTGTTCTATCTTTTAGTTGTTTATCTGCAATAAATACTATTTTTTCAATTTCATCGCCAAAAAAATTTTCCTTCATAAACTTCCTCCCATATTTTTCTCTTGATTCATTTTCAATAATTCTTCTATGATTTCATCTTTATGTAAGGTACTATACATTTTATCTTTTAATCTTTCTGGAGATTTTAATTTTAAGTATTCTGGAGGAATAAGTTCATCCCCTACTTCATAGCTTATCCTTTTATATTTACATGGTTGGTCAACATGATACATGGTAAATCTAAAATCTGGGTCAAGGTTTACTAGTCCTGAAATAGCTCCTTCTTTCCTTATTTTTGCAAATTTTGTGTTTGTACCATCATCTGTATCAGAGAAGATATCAAAAGAACCAGGATGTCTATGCCATAATCCTATAAGCCCTAATGGTTTATCATATAATTTTGCTATTTTATTGATTAGATGTTCTGTATATTTTTGATCATATTCAAAATATGTAACTGTAAAAATTGAATTGGGACCTGGATCAATTGTTTCTATAATATACCACTTGTCATCTACTACCGTTCCAAGAAATAATCCTCCTGTTTCCGTTTTTATTTTTTCTAGTGTTTCTGTCATAACTGCTGTATATGCTCTATTTGAAAAAATTACTTGCATTATTAACCTCCTAAAAATATAAGTGTTTACCTTATGCTATTGGGTAAACACTTAATAAAATTTAATAATTGCCTTCTAAAGCAACATCATCACTTATTTCACCATTCAACCACATTTCACATAATACAATCCATTTACATGCCCAGCTTAATGCTGAAGCTGCAGATGTTGATCTATTTTGTCCTGCTTTAAAATATTTAGGATCTGCTGTACAAATAAAATATTCCTCGTTTCTTCCAAAATTGTCTCTATATATGTGTGGTAGTCCTAATCCTAGTCCTTTTTCTGGTCTAATTGGTAATTTACTTGCAATATCTTTTAATCTTGGAGATACTGGAAGAATTTGTATAGAACCTCCGAATTCACCTTCTGCAGTATATGGATGATTATTTTTATATATTAACATTAAATCCCATTCCATACCATTAGGTCCTGAAGGTCTAACTTTTCCTCTCCAATATAATCTTCCTGTTCCATCTTGTAATTGACCTATTTTAAAAGATGGAAAAAATTTTCTCATGGCAGTTACTTCTGCTTTATATAATTCTGGATCTCTTTCATACCAATAAAATCCCATTTCTATTTCCCCCTTTATTTTATGCTAATTTTCCCTCTGGAACAGATATTGCTGGTGTATCTTCTCCTTCTGCTTCTTCTTTGAATTCTACTTCTCCTGTTGGAGTTACAACTACTTCACCGTTTGTTCTTAATGCTTCTGCTAATGCTCTACGACGTTGAACAATTGCATCATTGTTATTTTCTTCCATGTTCATCCCTCCTATATATATTCTATTCTGTAACAAATGTTCTAATAATTTCTCCATTTTCGGCAATTCTTGTTGTAGCAACTCTTAGCATTTCGTCAGCTACTTCTTCACCTTTTTCTACAAGAAGTTTAGCGTATGAGTTATTGTATAACTCTCCACCTTCTTGCATAAGTTTTGCTATATCTTCATGTGGTTTTCTAGCTCTTACATCCATATATGTCATAAAGTCTTGCAATTCTTTTAATGCTTCTTTATCACTGTTTATTGCTTTATTGGCTTTTACTAAATAAATTGTATATCTGGTTAATTTTATAGAAGTTCTAATAATACATTGTACTGCAACAATTAAGAATTTTACGACACCTACCAAAAATTGTATAATTCCTGAAAGAATAGAACCACCGGCAGCAGCTTCTACAATTCCTGATATAGCATCTCCAAGAGCTGAGAATATTGGTTTTAGTGCAACAAGAAGAGATCCTCCAATGGCTGCAAAAATAATAACTGTAATAATACTGCCCCCACTAGCTCCAATTGCACCACCAATTATAACACCTATTAATGTTATAATATATTGAATCATAACTTTATTTCTATTTTTACTTAATTCTTTTTTATCATCATCAAATAATGCTTTACAACAATCAAAACATAAATATTTTCCTGCATATTCCCCACCACTTACAGAACAGGTTTCTGCACATTCTTTACATATATTTTCACCACATCTTGCACATTGTGCTACCGCTGGATGATTTGGATGGTTTTTACATGCTGGACCATCAAATTTTGTTTCTCCTGTTGGTGCTGTAAAAGTTGGTATATCATCTTCTGGTGGTGTGAATGTTGGTATCTCATCCTCCTTAGGTGGTGTAAATGTTGGTATTTCTTCATTTTCTTTAATATTTTCTTTTACATTAGTTTCTTCTTTTTCATTAACATCTTCTTTTATTTCCATTTGCTAATATCCCCCTTTTAAAATTCAATATTACTATTGTATTTTTCTACAATACCTTTTAAATGTTCTATTTTGTCACGTGCTTTACATAATGATGGCATAGGTTCTAAAAGTTTTTTACTTAATGTTGATAATGCTTTATTAAAATCTGTTCCTTTATCATCAGACCAGTCTATACTATTTGCAAAACTTGTAATCTTTGAATTTAATGCAAATGCTTTTCTAGCTTCATCATTTATAGCTTGTATTGCTTGTTCTAAACTTTCTATTGAAGTATTTACTCCCATTTTATTTCCTCCTTCGGTTTTTAATTTAATATTTTATTTATGATTGCATTTTAAACAATTGGTGTATCATAATCACGTACATACTCTTTTACTTTTTCTAGACCTATACGTAATCTTCCCACTTCATTAAATGAGTTATCTAATGTATCAATGCTTTCATCAACAGATTTTTTTACACTCTTAAACTGTTCATCATTCCAGCCTCCACTTATCTCATTAAAATTCACATCTACAGCTCGTATAAGTGACAATAACTCATCTAAAACTTCATCACACAACTCTATTGCCTTATCTACTGTTTCTTCAGTTATCTGCATTTTTGCCATAATTCTCTCCCCTTTCTAAAAAATGATATATTTAATATAAACTTAATAGCTATGCATTTAAATATTCTTGTATATATGTCATACATTGATTTACACCTGATAATGTATCTGAACTGCTGTCTATTACTTTTTGTTTAAAATTTTTAGAAACTTCTAACAATCTATTCAGACTCTCTTCCAGCTTTTCTCCTGCTTTTTTTAATGCTTCTAATTTGTCTTTCATTTTATTTAGTTCATTTTTTTCATCTTCTAATTGACTGCTTTTTTGTGCTAATACATTTTGTAATTCATCTACTTGACTTTTTTGTTGATTTATTGTTGTATTTATTTGCTTTTTTTCAACTTCCAATTGATTGTTCTCTGATTGTTTTTGAGATAATTGATAACTTACTTGCGTTATTTGTTGCTGTATATTCGCTTTCTCATTTTCATCCTCTGCATTACTCAATCTACTTTGTAAAATAGACATAGAAGTTGATAAATTTGAAATTTCATTATTGTTTGTGGCAATTTGATTGTCCATGTTGTTTATTTGTGTATTCAAATGATTCATTTCATTTTCAATATGCATGATATCTGATGTTGTTTGATTTACTTCACTCGTTAGTTGTTTTACTTTATCCTCACTTTGCGTTACCAGTTCTTGCTGTTTATTAATGATTTCTTTGCACTCATCTTGTAGTTGTTCTATATGTTTTTTTTGATTATCTGCTATTTTTTCAACATCATTTCTAAAATTTAATAATGCTTCTTTTACAATTTCTAATCCCTTTTCACTTACTTCCATTTGTTTCCCCTATCTATTGTTCATTATATGATTCAAAATTTTTTATATTTTTACTGCACTCTTCTCCTGCATCTATTAATTCTCTTGTACTTCCAGCAATTTGTTGTATTGCTTTTGTTAATTCTTGAAATTTTTCATCTCTCCATTCAATTCCAGCTCTATTGATTTCATTTCCCAAATTTTGTGTACTTTTTTTAAACTCTTCTATATCTTGTAATACATGCTTAGAATTTTCCATTACTTCTTTCAACCCTCTTTTAAATTAATACGTATAAAGTATATCATAAAATTCTAAAATTGTATATATTTTTACATTTTTTTCATTTTTCTTTATTTTTTTATCGAAATATTATAAAAAGAACTCATCAGAAATAGTAGAGTGGCAGATGTTGTTCTTTCATCTGCCACTTTCTACTTCATTATTATTCAACCTCTTCACTATTTTTTACTACAGAAGTATTAGAAGTAGGTGTACTTGTATTTGTACTTGGTACTGTATTTGAAGTGTTGGTTGAAGTATTCGTACTTCCTGCACTATTTGTCGTATTACTTGTAGTAGAATTTGTTGTACTTGTATTGGATGAAGTTGTGTTATTTCTATTCGTATTTGTTGTATTTGTTCTATTATTATCAGTCGTGGTATTTGTTCTATCAGTATCTGTTGTTGTATTTGTTGTTATGTTGACTGACGTGTTTGTTGATGTATTTGTTTCTGGAATTTGATTTTCTAGACTTGGATCTAATGTTAAATCTTCATTAATCACATTTTGATTTGTTTTCTCATTTTGTTTATTTTGATTTCTATTTGTTGTAACCGTACTTCCAGAATGTTCTGTACAATTATCTGGCTTTGTTCCCAATAAGAAATATTCTTCATAGGTGTTTGTACAACCACTATTTGCAATTCCACCAGAATCTGCACATATGGTTTCTGTTTGTATCCAGCTAGGTTTTTCAAATGTTGCACTAGCTAATCCAGAATGAATATTTCTCATAACATTTGCCCAAATAACTCCTGCTGGATTTTGTCTATTAAAATAAATTGTTTCATTTTGATCATATCCAAACCATGTTGCAGCTGTATAGTATGGAGTAAAGCCACATAACCATCTATCATAGTTTTCATCTGTTGTTCCAGTTTTAGCTGCTACATCCATTCCTGATATAGAACAATAGGTTGCTGTTCCATTTGCTCCTTTTACAGGTTGTGTTAATATTTCTTTTAAAATATAGGCCACTTGCTTTGAAAATACTCTATGAGTTTCAGGTTTCGCTTCTGCAATCGTTTTTCCAGATTGATTTGTTATTTCTGTATAGAAAGTCGGTTCTATATATACACCATCATTAGCAATTGTTGCATAAGCTGCCGCCATTTCTAACGGTGTAATTCCTTTATCTAATCCTCCTAGGGCCAATGATAAACTTTCATCTTTTTCTGTTAAAGTCGTGATTCCCATATCTTTTAAATAAGATATAGAAGTTTTCACACCTATTTGTTCCATCATTTCTACAAATGGAATGTTTTGAGAGGATTCTACTGCTCTTCGAACCGTTATTTCTCCTAAATATCCATCATAATTTACAGGATTGTAGTTTCCAGCAAAAGTTGTTTCTTCATCCGCATACATGGTTGCTGCTGTGAATTTTTTCTTATCAATTCCAGGTGCTAATACAGCTAATGGTTTAATTGAAGAACCTGTTTGCCTTGTACTTTGTGTTGCTCTATTTAATCCTCTTGCTGTATCTTTTTCTCCTAAGCCACCGACACAAGCGACTACTTGACCTGTTTGATGATCTATAATAACCATTGCTGCTTGTGCTGGATCTCCACCTTCTCTTGAAGCAATGTTATATTGACGTTTATTAAATTCTGTTTCTGTTTCATCTTGGATGTTTGAATTTTGTGTGCTATTAATTGTTAATCCACCTAAATATAAATAGTTTGTAGCAAAATCTTCTGTTATATTTTTCTTATCTGCTATATCTTGAGTTATTTCATTAATTAAAGCATCTGTGTGATAAGAATAAATTCCATCATTTGCTTCTACTGTTCCTTGTTTAAAGCTTAATCCGTTATTTACCTCTGATACAGCTGTATTATACTCTTCTTCAGTAATGTATTCTAATTCTAACATTTTATCTAATACTGTTATTGTTCTGTTTGCGATTTTCTCTGTATTATCTGTTTCATTATTAAATGGATTATATGAATTTGGTGAATTGTTAATTCCTGCTAAAAAGGCACATTCCGCAAGTGTCAGATTTTGAACATCTTTACTAAAATAATATTGGCTACCAGCACCTACACCATATATATTCGGTCCAACATAGATGACATTTAAATACATATCTAATATTTCTTCTTTTGAGAAATAACATTCTAGTAAGTATGCTTTCCACCATTCTTTTACTTTTCTAGAAATAGAACCACTGTTATCTCCTGTTAAATTTTTTACCAACTGTTGTGTAATAGTACTTCCTCCAAATGAAGAGTTTCCCATATGTATGACATAATTAATAATTGCTGAGCCTGTTCTTCTAATATCTACACCGTGATGTCTATAATATCTTTCGTCTTCGATGGAAACATAAGCATTTTTTAAATTTTCAGGCATATCTTCATTTTCAATTTTTATTTTCTTTCTTTCACTGCCAAGTTCTGCAATCACATTGCCATCAGAATCCACGACAACAGAATTTTCATTTGTAAACATATCTGTTGTTATCTGCTTCCAATTATATGCAGAAATGCCTAAAATAATAGCTAAGATAATAATGATAATAATAATAACTGCAATAATGATTTTTTTAATTTTCTTTTTCCTAATAGCTTTTTTATAATCAAAATCATTATCATGATTTTGTTCATTTTTCTTTTTAGCATGCTTATGTTTTCTAATATTTTTATGTTTATCTCTAGATTTTCTTTCGTTTTCTTCTTCCATGAATTTCTCTCGTTCTTCTTTTTCTTTTTGCATTTCTCTCATAGCTCTAGGAAGTTCTTCTTCATTCTTTTTATTTTTAAACATAGATTCACTATCCTTTATTTTTAATTTCTCTAATAGTATAACACAATCACTAAAAAAATCAAACCATAAACTTATACTTACTACAGGTGTATTATGCATTATTATTTAAAGCAAAAACTTTGCGCAAAACTTTTCAAATTTCTATTTCTTTTTTAAATGTATTGAGATATAATACTATATATACCAAAGGAGTGTGAAAAACATATGATAAAAAGAGAAGAAAATCCTGACTATATTAATTCTTTTTTAGATTATAGTACTACCATTTTAAATAAATCCCCTAATAGTATCAAAGAATATAATTATGATTTAATGATGTTTTTTCGATTTATAAAAATTCATTTTCATATGACAGATGAAAATGATTTTGCAAAGATTGAAATTAAAGATATTCCTATTAGTGTTGTCAAAAAAATCACTTTAGAAGATATTCATGCATTTATCAGTTATATGGCAATAGAACTTAGAAGTAAAGCTGCTACAAGAGCTAGAAAAGTATCTACTATTCGAATCTTTTTTAAATATCTCTCACAAAAAGCAAAATTAATAGATATCAATCCTGCTCAAAATTTGGAAACGCCAAAAGCAGATAAAAGACTTCCTAAATATTTAAATTTAGAAGAAAGTAAACGATTATTAAATGTGACTGAAAATGAAGATAATCGTAATTATCAAAGAGATTATGCCATTATTACTTTATTTTTAAATTGTGGGCTTCGTTTGTCTGAATTGGTTGGAATTGATATTAAAGATATTGATTTTAGTGAAGCAAAACTAAATGTTATTGGTAAAGGAAATAAAGAAAGAACGATTTATTTAAATCAGGCATGTTTAAAAGCAATTAGCGAATATTTACAAGTACGACCTAAAGAAGGTGTCAAAGTTGATAAATTAAATTCTCATAAGGCCTTATTTTTAAGTGAACGCCGTGAAAGAATTAGTAGAAGAACTGTACAATATATTGTTAATAAAGAATTGCAAGCTGCTGGTCTTGACACTAATAAATATTCTGTGCATAAATTAAGGCATACAGCTGCTACATTAATGTATCAATATGGAAATGTCGATATTAGAGCCTTACAGGTACTTTTAGGGCATGAGAGTATTTCTACTACAGAAATTTATACGCATGTTGATAATTCTCAAGTTAGAAATGCAGTGGAAAGTAATCCTTTAGCAAATTTGTAAAATATTATTATATAATACTCCTCAGGCTATTCTATATTATTTTTTATGAAATTACGAATGTAAATAGAAGAATATTACAAATTTTAAATTTAATATTCTTTTCAGTATCGTATTCTTTTTATAGCTTCTGGAATCATTTCAATGGTATCAGATGCTTTCATGCTAATATCTGTATATTTTTCTTGAGCCAATTCTCCTGCCATACCTGCTAAATAGCTACCTGCTGCCACTATCTTTGCATCTGCTTCATGATAACCTAACATACCTACTAAAACACCTGATAATACATCTCCACTTCCAGCTGTTGCCATTCCAGGACAACCTCTTTTTACCAAATATGTAGTTGTGCCATCTGTAACAATGGTTGTGCTTCCTTTTAATAATAAGATAACCTGATATTTTTTAGCAAAGCTTTTCGCAATTTCAATTGAATCTTTCTTTATTTCTTCTATTGGTATTTTTGACAATCGTTCAAATTCTTTTAAATGCGGTGTTAAAATCACTTTGCATTTTGTTCTTTGTAAAATATCTAAGTTCATTTGAGATAAAGTATTCAATCCATCTGCATCAATGACACAAGGAATTTCTTTTGTTTGCAATATATATTCTAAAATCTTTTCATTGTCTCTACCTTTTCCCCATCCCATTCCAATTGCCACTGCTTTTAATTTATCTAATGCTTTATCAATTTCTTCTTTGTTAAATTTCATTTTTTGTTCTTCATCATTTTCTATTGGGTAAATAGTTTGTTCTAGTAGATATGGAGCAATACTGGTCTCTATACATTTAGGAACAATGACTCTTATCACACCACAACCTGCTCTTAATGCGGTCGAGCTCATATTAGCCAATTTAACAGCTCCTGTATATTCCATACAACCTCCTATGATACCTACATATCCATAAGTTCCTTTATGACTATCTTTTTCTCTTTCTTTAAAGATTTCTTTTAAATCTTTATTTGTTAATTCTAAATAATTTGTATCCATATTTTCCTTCTTTTTTATATTCATATTTAAAATAACCAAAATAGTTATTCTATACTTTTGTTCTAATTAATTATATATCATAAATTAAAAATTTTATCAATTAATATTTTATTAAAGTTTTTATGGAAAAAATGCCTATCCATTCAGGAAAGAAACACTGATCCAACAGTGACGCATTTAACTGCGTCACCTAATCTATTTATTACATTTTTTTATTTTATTTATTAATCATTTAATGTGAATTGTATAGTATAGTAAAAATATTCATTATTAAAGATTCGTATAGATTACTGGAAGTTGAAGAAATCAGCTTAATTCCCTCTACATCTTCTAAACTTTTTTCTACTTTCTCCATATCTTGTATGGTTTTTGTTTTTATAATAAAAGATGGTGTAAATATATTGTTTTCAGCATTATAGCCTGCTAACAAATCTTGATTATCCTTAAATCTTTGTTTCATTTTTTCTAATTGTTCTTCTGCTGAAACATATGTAATTTCAATATCTTCAGATTGAGTTTTTATTTGATTTTTAATATTTTCTATTCCTTCTTCTGATATATCTTTGTTCATAAAAATTTCTATGGTCGTATGGTCATGATAATAGCAAATAAATGCAAAGATATGTAAAATAACAAGTAATATAATCAATACACTAGAAATCACTATCATGATTTTTTTTCTTTTCAATTTTTTATTTACTCTTTTTAAATAATCAATTTCAATTTTGTCATCATCTTCAATTTGCTTATCTTTTTTGATTTCTTCATAAATCTTTTTACATTCTTCACATTTTACTAAATGTTTTTCTACTAGATCTTTAGAAGCCGGATTTAATGTTCCATCACAATATCCAAAAATTAAGTCTTGTACAATTTCACATTCCTTTTTCATTTTCTCTATCTCCTTTCATTTTTTGCTTTCCACGAAAAAAAGTAACTCTAGCCCAATTAGAAGTTTTTCCCATTATCTTCCCTATTTCTTCATATTCTAAATTTCCTAATATTCGTAAATACATTACATTTCTAGTTTCTTCATTTAGTTTTTGTATATTTTTTAATAATTCCAATTTTTCTTCTTTTTGACTAACCATTTCTTCTATAGACTCTTCCGTAAATAATGTTTTTTCTAAAGTATTCATTGGAACTTCTTTTCTCTTTTTTTCCTTTTTATATTGATTAAACCAAATATATTTTGCTATTTGGCATAACCAAGTGGATAGCTTACATTTATGCTTAAATTTATCAATATTTTCAATCGCTACTAAAAATGTTTCTTGTACGATTTCTTCAGCTATATCTTTTTTTCCTGTTAAGCAGAATATATATTTATATACAATTTTTGAATATTTATTATATATTTCTTCCATATTCTGCATAACCTTTCCTCCTTTCACTTTATTAGTGTAAAAAGATGTCTTTTTGTTACAATTATTTTAAAAAAAATTATAAAACAATTGCAGACTTTTTTACATTTTTTCTGTTTTTAACATTTTAAAGCCCGAGTCATTCCTTTGTATAAGAAAGGCGTGCGTTAACGAAATCAAAGATTTCCAAGATAAAAGCCGATTTTTCCTATACAATAACATAAGACAATACCAACTTGTATTGTCTTAAAATTTTTTATGTTTTATTTGTTTTTCTGATTATATAAGAAAAATTCGATTTTATCTTGATGATATATAAAATTTTTCTATATTTTTATGTAATGATATTCACATGCACGAATTAATCGATTCATAATGGCAAGTCCTATTCCGTCATTTTTAACTCCTTCAATAATAACAATATCTGGTTTAAAAGTATCTACTTTTCTTAAATCTTTAAAGATATTTTGTGCGATTTCATTTAAATTTTCTTTAGAACCATACAAAATTTTATTTTTTACATCATAATATTCTGCATTTTCATTACATGAAATAATCAACGGATTTGTATACTTTGGAATTATTTCTTTTATTTCTTTAATCATTTTTTCATTATCTTCACTATATACTAATATACAATCTGCTTTTGGTGCATAATGTCTATATTTCATTCCTGGAGATAGTACTTTTTCATCAGTTTCAATATTCTTTAAAATATGTTCATCTATTTTTACAATTCCTACGGTTTTCTTTATATCTTCTGGAGAAATTTTACCAGGTCTTAAAATATTTGGAACGCCATCAACTACTCTTACTACTGTTGATTCTAAACCAACTTCACATTCTCCCCCATCAACAATGTAATCTACTTTATCCGATAGTTCTTCAAAAATATCGGAAATATTAGTTCCACTTGGTCTTCCTGAAACATTGGCACTTGGTGCTGCAATTGGAACTCCTGCATAGGAAATTAATTCTTTAGCAATTGGTCCACTTGGCATACGAACACCAACTGTATCTAATCCCGCAGTAACAATATCAGGAACAATTTCTGTTCTATCTAAGATAATTGTAAATGGTCCTGGCCAAAATGTTTTCATTAATGTATATTCTATATCAGATATATTTTTAGCAATTTTGGATACCATATCAAAATTAGAAACATGTAAAATTAAAGGATTATCCTGTTCTCTTCCCTTTGCTATATATATTTTTTTTACAGCAGTTTCATCTAATCCATTAGCACCTAATCCATATACGGTTTCTGTTGGAAATAAAACAAGTCCTCCATTTCTGATAATTTCTCCTGCTACTTTTAATTTAGAATAATCTGTTGTATCTTTTAAATCCAAATATTTTTTCAATGTTTTACCTTCTTTCTTCGATGTATATTATAATGTATTTTTGTAACTTTATCAAGATTTATGTAAATATATAATACAAAAAAAATATATATTTTTTACATTTTTTGAAAAATACTGGACATATTTTTAGTATTTGTGATATCATAGTAAAGAACTTAAGATAAATTTTTTTGTTTTTAACGGAGGTATAAAATATGATTAAAAATTTAAAAATATTTTCTATAATAGCAATATTAATAATGTTATTATCCTTTACTACAAATGTTTTGGCAGTAGATATGGATATTAATGAAACAAATAGTGAAAATACCACTTCAAATACAGATAACACATCATCAAATACATCAAATACAACTAACACAACGAATACTTCAAATTCAACGAATACATCTAGAACAAATACTTCATCAAATACTTCGACATCAACAAGTAATTCTTCGCATACTACAAATACAACTACCATTCAAAGTAGTCTACCTGAAAGTAGTTTAGGAATCTCTAATGTGTTATCAATTGTTTTAATTGCAATAGGTGTATTATTAATTTTATTAGCAATTGCAATTTTAATTAGACTTGGTAAATAGTAAATGATTAATTTTTAGATTTTAACTTTTTGGTTAAAATCTTTTTTTGTGATATAGGAAAAATGGCTTTTTCCTATATCACAAAAACAACGTTGCACAGAAAAATGTTAATAAAGCTCGCTATTGTTCTTTTGAAATTTTTTCATGTATAATTCTCTACCCTTTTTTAGATAATATTAATGAGAATATATTGTCTAATATTATTTTCACTATATTTTAAAGGAGGCGTTTTGATTATGCAAAAGAAATTATTTTTTACATTTGCTATTATCATTTCTATTATATTTTCTTTTTCTGTATGTTTTGCGGCTGAAGATGTTTTAAAAGATGCAGCAAATACCGTTAGAGATGCAGTTAATAATACTGAAGATGCAGTAGAAGGTGCTATGCAAAATGCTGGTAATGCTGTAGAAGGAGCTATGAATACTGCTGGAGATGCTATGCAAGATTCTATGAATAAAAGCGAAAATACAATGGAGAATGCTGGAAATGCAATCGAAAATACCGGAAATACTATAGAAAATGATATGAACAATGCAACATCTAGAAATACAAATGATGATACTTATACTGCTACAAGAACAGGAACTAATGGAAATGCAACTTTTATGGGAATGAATTCAACTGCTTGGACTTGGTTAATTTTAGGTATTGCAGCAATAGCTATTATTGCAGTTGTCTGGTATTATACAACGAAAATTAATTCTGAAAACAATCATTCAACAAGAGATTAATTATTTAGTTTACAGATAGAAATTTATGAATTTCTATCTGTTCTATTTTATTATTTAATTATCTATGGTATAATATTCAAAAAATGAAGAGGTAATTTTATGAATACAAAGTTAATCGCAAAAAACCCAACAGCTTATCATAATTATTTTATTGAAGATAAAATGGAAGCTGGAATTGTCCTATTTGGAACAGAAATAAAATCTATTCGAGCTGGTAAAGTAAATTTGAAAGATAGTTATGCCAATATCAAAAATGGTGAAATTTACATATCTGGTATGCATATTAGTCCTTATGAACATGGAAATATTTTTAATAAAAACCCATTAAGAGATAGAAAACTTTTACTAAACAAAAGAGAAATTAATCGATTAATCGGACTTACCAAACAAAAAGGATATACCCTAATTCCTATTAGTATCTATTTTAAAGGCAATTTTGTCAAAGTTGAATTAGGCATTGGAAAAGGTAAAAAATTATATGATAAACGTCAGGATATTGCTAAAAAAGATGCTGAAAGAAAAATAAATCAAGCTATGAAACAAAAATACAGAGATTAAATTTAATTTTTAATCTCTGTATTCTAAATTATTCTAGAAACGACCTCCACCGCCGCCTCCGGCCTCCGCCGTCCACCACCACCAGATGAACCGCCTCCAAAGCCTCCACCTGAACTATATGATGATGAACTTAGACTTGATGAACTATTGCTTATAGCCGTCTGAACACTCTTATTTAATTCTCTTGTTAAATTTAAATTGATACTTTGATATATTAGTAGATTTGTATCTACTTGACTTGTATCTGTTATATACATTTTCATACGTTTTTCCACTTTATCCGCACAACCTAATACAGTAGCTGTAACTAAATATTTTTCCCATAATGTTATTTCGGGTAAATCCTTTTCATCAAATTTACTAAAATCTTCTAAGAATCGCTTATGTGCTAACCATTTTGAATATGTCTCTTTTCCTTTTGATGTTCTATTTTTCTCTTTACTTCCTATCATTAAGTAAATAATATTTATAACACTGATTCCTACAAGATATTCTAGAATTTGTAACCCACAGTCACTTAATCCATAGAATACACCAAATGCCATACATAAACTAATGATATAATTAATTCCAGCAAAAATGATGTATGCAATTGTTCCCCCATTTTCTTTAAAATATTCTTTATAACCTACTTCTTCTTTTGTCACTTTCTTAAATTCATCGATTTTATTTATTAATATTCTAGCATTATATGTTTCATTTCCATAATTTTTTAGATCCTCTATTCTACATTTTTTATCATTTCCAACTATTTTGAATAATACACTTAATACAACAGCTTCCGCACTAGTACCAGTATATTTTTCGTCTAAAAGATTTAATGTTATATCTTTACTATTTGGAATTTGCTCATAAGATATTATTTTTTTATTGATTAAATTTAGAATCGTAGCAGAAAATCCTATATTCGTACTTTTTCTTTTCATTAGATATTCTATAACATTTGGATTATCTTCACTTGGAAAGTCTCTATAGTATTGTCCTTTAAACTTATGCCTTTCATCTATTATCTTTATAAGTTTATATACAGCAAAAACACCTATAATAGAATTAATAATGATAACAAAAATTGTAAACCCCTTTCTTAATCCAGCTTCTTTCATTTTCAATATTTCTTCTAAATTTTCATATATTTTTAAATATTCTTCCTTTGCTTCTTCATCAAATCCTTCTTCTATTTCTTCTTTAAAATCTTCTAATCTACTTCGAGTTAAAAAAGCATAATTATCATTTTCTAAACTTTCTAAACTATATTGTAAATTTTGTTTCCAATTTTCATTAACCAAATCTTTTGTTTTCTCAATTCTATCTAAGAAGTTTTGTTTTTGCTCACTTTCTTCATCTAACTGATTTACTAATTCTAATGCTGTGTTATAATAATATATTCTTGGATTTTCTTCTAAATCCAGTACAGCTTGACTTGCTTCATTTTCTAATTCTAATTTTGCATTTGCTCTCTCACTATTTGCTGTATCTGCCATCATTTGCTCATATCTTAAGATATTTTCTCTTCCATCTACATTTGATTTTTTTGTTGCAAGTGGCACAAGCTCTTTATTAAACATCACTCTTACAGTTTCTGGTGTATAGCTATCAACATTTGTATCTTCAAAATACAATGTCTTAGAATTTAAAATTTGATTTTTACCTGTTAATGGTCCATGGCTCCATATTCTAACATCACTATCTTCTCCCGGTAAGTGTATTAAAACTTGAAAATCTTGTACATCTTCTTCAAAATATTCGCCAAGAACATTCCAATATAATTCTGCCACATCATTATGTACTACTACGGCATCAGTTATGGTATATTCTATACAGATAACTTTGTTTTTATCATCTGGGCAATAAATCTTAAAATCTGTGCCAGAACTCCTTTGTGTAAGTTCATAGACTCCATATTTCCCATTAGATGCACTATTTACTTCTTCATAAGTATTTTCTACATTTCCAATATCACTAATTGAATGAAAATTTTCTTGTGATATATCATATACTTTTATATCTTTCATAGATGTTCCATTATATATATCTGTATTTCCTGCAAAGTTACTATATATTCCTGTAAAAGTAGTTGCATAAGTGTTTTCAAAATCAATATCTCTTAATCTACCATTATATTCCCCGTTAAGCCATGCTGCTTCTTTTATGGTTATGGAACCATCTTCATTAATCGTTATATCTTGGTATAATAGCCTTGTTGTTTCTTCTGATGCAAATACATTATTTGTTAAAAAAAATATAAAAAGAACAGCAATAAATACTAATAATATTCTTATTTTTTTCATTTTTATCCCCCATATATAAATGAATGATATAGGAATAATAACTTAATCCTATATCATTTTTTGTCCATATAATTTGTTGCAAGTATATATTATTTTTATATCTTACCAGCTGAACCAAATACATCTCTCATTTTATGAGCAACTGTTTCTTTGATTAATTCTCTTGCTGGTGTTAAGTATTTTCTAGGATCAAATGCACTTGGATCTTCTACAAATACTTTTCTAATTCCAGCTGTCATAGCTAATCTTAAATCTGTATCCACATTGATTTTAGAAACACCAGATATACTTGCTTCATGTAACATTTCATCAGGCACACCTTTTGCTCCTGGTATATTTCCTCCATATTGATTACACATATTAACTAATTCTGGTATAACTGTAGAAGCTCCATGTAATACAATTGGTGTATTTGGAATTCTTTCTTTAATTTCTTTTAAGATATCAAATCTTAATTTTGCTTCACCTTTAAATTTATATGCTCCATGACTTGTTCCTATGGCAATTGCTAAAGAATCACAACCTGTTCTTTTTACAAATTCTTCTGCCTGTGCTGGATCTGTGTACATAGCGTCAGATGCTGCTACATTGACATCATCTTCTATACCTGCTAATTTTCCAAGTTCAGCTTCAACAACAACACCTTTAGAATGTGCATAATCTACTACTTGTTTTGTTAAGGCTACATTTTCTTCAAAATCATATTTTGAACCATCTATCATAACAGATGTAAATCCATTATCAATACACATTTTAGCTGTTTCAAAATCTGGTCCATGGTCTAGGTGAATGGCTATTGGAACTTCTGGATATTCTTCTACTGCTGCTTGTACCATTTTCATTAAATATCCTATTCTGGCATATTTTATTGCACTTGAAGATGCTTGTAAAATAACTGGTGATTGTGTCTCATGAGCTGCATCTGTAATTGCTTGTACAATTTCCATATTATTTACATTGAATGCACCTACTGCAAATCCTTCTTTCATTGATTTTTCAAACATTTCCTTTGTCGTAACTAACATATCTTTTCCTCCTTTTCGGGAATTTTTCCCTATTAAATTTGCTAAGGCTATTTTATTTCTAATTTACAGATATGTCAAGAAAAAATGAGAAGAAAATTATTCCTTCCCATAAATATAACTTGAACACATAGATTCTTCTGGCTGTTTTGTATTACAATTTTTAGTTGGTTCTACTTGAATTGCCTGTAACTTGCATAAATTTTGATTTGTTTCATTATATTTACAAGTTCCTACAGTACAATGTATCTTTTGATTTCCTTCCATTTCGTTACCTCCAAAAATTTGTATATGAACATCATTTTTTGTTCATACTATTATTATGTGAAATTTTTTTGTTTGTATTCTATTTTTGGAGAATATATCTTTTTAAATATTTGGCAACACCATCATTTGCGTTCGTATCTGTTACAAAATTAGCAGATTCTTTCACAACCTTTTCTGCATTCCCCATAGCTACTCCAATACCTGCATTTTTAATCATATCTAAATCATTGTAATCATCTCCAAATGCAATAATATTTTCGTCTTTTATATTCCATGTTTTCATTAATGATTGTATACTATTCCATTTAGATACTTCTTGATCCATGATTTGGCATAACTGTCCATTATCTGTAACGATACCTTTACATGTATTGGGTAAAATCTCAAGAAAATCTTGTGGAATAATAGCTTTCTCACAAATAATTACTTTATATACTGTTTTCATATCTAATTTTGTTAAATCTATGATTTCTGTTGGTGCTTTTCCAAAAAAATCAGAAGTATCAAAATTTGAATATAATTTATCATTAATCTCAAAACAAATTTGGTGATATCCAGATTTTTCTGATGTTTCTACTATCTTATACACAGTATCTTTTGACATTTCTTTCTTATATAATATTTCTTTATCGTTGATTATACAAGCGCCATTATAACAAATAATGGGATTGTCTCTTAGTTTTTGAGGTACATATTTATAAGCGTCTCTTGGTGGTCGTGCTGTTGCAAATATAATTTTATTCTCTCTTTTTTTAAATTCTAATAAAGTATCTATTGTTTCTTCTGATACAGTTTTATCATTTCTTAATAATGTTCCATCTAAATCTAATACTAATAATTGGTTCATTTTATTTTTCTCCTTATATTTGATTATATATTCCAATTACATATAATTTTCTAAAACTTTTCTATTTATTTAATTTGTTTCTTTTAGATAATCTTCTGTATTCCAAATAGCATATAAAGGAATATTTAATATGTGCTTATCTAATTTTATATTTAATAAAGAATATCTTATAGCAATTTTGGGATTATATTCTCTCATATATACTTTTAAACTTTGAGCTTTAACATTAATTCCTGCTTTTGCTTCAACAGGTATTATTAAATTCTTATAGGCAAACACAAAATCTACTTCACTTTGAAATTCGTTTGACCAATAATAAATTGTATTTACTTTTTTAACATTTCCTAATTCTTGAAGTACAAATTGTTCTGTAAGTAATCCATTAAATTCATTATATATTGAATCCTTTTCTATTATGGTTTCATAAGGTAGTTCACATAGAACTCTTAGCAATCCAACATCAAGTAAATATATTTTAAAAGCCCTTAAATCTTCATAGGCTTTCAATGGTTGCTTATCACCACATTTCACTCTGTTTACAACTCTTATTAAACCTGTATCTTTTAACCAGTTAATTGAGTTTTCATACTCTCTTGCTCTTGCACCATCTTTTACAACACCATATATAAATTTTCTATTTTCTTTTGCCAATTGTGATGGTATACTGTTCCAAACATATTGTATTTTTGTTGCTGTACTACTATCTGTATGTTTTGAGAAATCTCTTTCATATGCTTCTAAAATACCATTTTGCACCTTTTCTACAAGTTCAAAATCTTTTTCCTCAATCCAAGTTTTTACTGCCCTTGGCATTCCACCTATAACAAAGTATTTTTTTAAATAGTCTTTTAATTTATCTGTGATTATATCTGGCAATGCTTCTAATGCATTTTTTTTAATTATCTCAATTATTGATGTTTCACCATTTGCAATTAAAAATTCTTCAAAATCTAATGGCTGTAATTCTAAGAAATCTACTTTTCCAACTGGAAATGAAACTTGATCATGAAGAAATACACCAAGTAAACTCCCTGCACAACATATTGCATATTCAGGAGTTTCTTCTGCAAAATATTTTAAAGATGTAAGTGCTCTTGGTAACTCTTGTATCTCATCAAATATGATTAATGTCTTCTCAGGTTCAATTTTCTTATGATTAAGTGCTGATAAATATTCTATAATTCTATTTGGTTCTATATTACCTTCAAATAAGTTTGCTATGTTTCCTGCATTTTCAAAATTGATGTATAACACATCATCAAAGCATTCTTTCCCAAATTCTTGCAAAATCCATGTTTTTCCTACTTGTCTAGCCCCTTTTAAAATAAGTGGCAATCTATCTTTTTTTCCTTTCCATTTTTTTAATTCTGTTATAATTTTTCTATACATATTATCAGCCTCCTATTTTATTAATTTTTAATATAAATCACATTTTCTTGACCAATAATTGTAATATTAATCACATTTTCTTGACCAATATACCTATATTATATCACATTTTCTTGATCATATACAAGTTTTCTATACAAATTTAAAAAATAAGCTAAACAATAGTAGATTAGCTTATTTTTATTATCTTAGACAACAAAGTTCTGGGGTAGTAGGGCTGCAATCTTTGATTGCTATGTCGGGTCAGGTTCTTATTTTTTAGTCAAATTATACTATGAACTTATTCATCATTGATACAATTTTAGTTAACCGTTAGATTCCCTCCATAGTTCTAGTTCTTCGCCTTCTAAATCAAATATGTTTTCCCCTCCAACAATTTCACCTGTGCTTGCATCAACATAATACTTTCTCGGTCTTTCATCAGGTCTATTTTTATAAGAAACTTCCACTACATAAACCTTTCGTATTTCTTGAGAAGCTTTATAAACATTGTATTGTAATATTGATCCATCTTCTAATGTAATTGTTCTTTCACCATCATCCATTCCATTTTCTTTTAGGTAAACTTCTCCATTCATATATTCAATTGACAAAGTTGCTGTTATTTTATCTATTTTGTATTTTTCGGTATTTACTTTGTTGTCAACTTTTTTAGCTATTTTAATAGCTTCTTTCTCACTAATAACAATTGGATTATTTTCAAATGCTACATCTTGTATATTAACTAAATACACATAATTAATCGTAGGAATAATAGAAATTTCAACACTTTGATATCTGTTTACAATCCCATCATATTTTTTAGCAAAAGTAGCAAACCAAAACCCTGATTTTTTCTCATCATCTCCTGTTCCATTAGTAAGCTCTACAAGCTCATATTCATCACCAAAACCATATTCCTTTTTCTTTTCTTTTACTACATCTATTACATTTTCTTTTGTAGTCGCATACTCCTCCATTAACTGGCTTCCTGTAAATTTAGTATCAATATTACCAATATTAAAACCTTTAAATTTTCCAGTTAATGCATCCACATCAATATATATTTCTCCGTCTAAAACAGTTATTGTATATAATAGAGAATAAACATTAGGAATAGCTTTATCTAAAAACATATCTGTTATATCTTCTTCTGAAATTTCAATTCCAAATCTTTTTATTCCTTCTATTGCTTCTCTTTTTGCTTCTTCTTCAGTTATGATATTTTTTAAATCATCTTCATTAATTTCTATTTTTTCTATATAATTTTCTATTGTTTCTGGTTCTTTAAAGACTTTTTCATAAACAATACTTCCTGCATAGACAACTCCTGCTGTTAGGCCTATTGCAATGATAAATGTTGCCACCATTTTTAATAATTTATTTTGTTTCATCTTTTCCTCCGTATCATTTTTTATATTTGATAAAATTTTTTGAAAATTTTTATCAGCATTATATTCTTTTTCAAAATATTCTTTTATATCTTGTTTCATTACTGTTCACCTCCATTATTTTTGATTTCGTCACCATACATTTCCCTTATATTTTTTAGCATTCTGTATAGCTTTGTTTTGGCCGTTGTTTCCTTTATTTTAAGTTCTTTTGCAATTTCTTTAAAAGTCATTTCTGAAACAAAGTATAAATAAAATATTTTGCCTGTTAATAGGTTCCTTTTAATAATATGTTTCCAAATTGTTTCTATATTATCCTTAGTTATCATTTGTGCTTCTATATCTATCTTTGAATCTATTTCAATCATTGTTTCTTCATCATCTTTTTCCTGAAAGATAGATATTGTTTTTAATTTATTTTTTACATAAAAATGTTTTCTGATTTTATTTTTGGCAATTCCATGTATAAATGCCTTTAAATCTTTGATTTGTTTTCCATTTTTTAATGACTTGTATAATTCCATATAAATTTCTTGTATAATATCATTTACGTCTTCTAGATTAGAGCATTTACATATAATATATTTTAGCGTTACATCATATGTTTTTTTGTATATTTCTTCAAATTCTTCTGATTCTTTTTGGGTACCCATGTTCTTTCTCCTTTCACTATATAAGTTCTTAAAAAATGGGAAAGAGTTTCATTAAAAAGAAAAAAGTAAGTCAAATATTAGACTTACTCTATAATAATTTATTTAATTTTACCATATATTCATGATTCTGTATCACATTTTTCTTTAATACATTTTCTAGGTGGTTCTTTAAAGCTCAAATACCAACTGATTCCATTTCTATTATTCTCTATTTCACTTACACGTTCTACAAGTTCTTCATAGGTTTTAGGTGGTGAAACAATGACTGGTTGATTAGGAATCCAATTGGCTGCTGTCGAACCTTGTGCACAATCTGCCATTTGTAATGCTTGCACAACTCTAATAATTTCTGGTATAAACCTTCCTACATTCATTGGATAAATTAAAATTGTCCTAATAATTCCTTTGTCATCTATAATATAGACATTTCTGACGGTTTCTGTATTACTAATATCATTTGAAATCATTCCATATCTTCTTGCAATTTCTCCATTTCTATCAGCAATGATTGGGAAAGATATCTTTATACCTGTTCTACAGTATATATCATATACCCATGCTAAGTGTGAAGAATTACTGTCTACACTTAATCCTAACAATTCTGTATTTAATTGTTTAAAATATGTATGTGCTTTTGTAAAAGCAATCATTTCTGTTGTACATACTGGGGTAAAATCTCCTGGATGAGAAAATAAAATTAACCATTGGCCGTGTATAATCATTTAATGATACTCTCCCCATCGTTGTATTTGCTTCAAATTCTGGTGCTCGTTGTCCTATTTTGACATTTCCATTCATCATTAACTCATAATCCATAAAATATAGTCTCCTTTCATTTTTATATATTTTATGGGTTATGGTTTTGTTTGGTTACTGTTAAAAAATAAAACCCTTATTAAATATAATAAAAAGAACTTATCCACATTTTTTATTGACAATGAGATATGATAGTGTTTATTCAATCTCTTTATCTGACTTACTATCTTCTTCAATCTGTATGTTAGAAATATCTTCATTAAATAAATATTGAATAACTTCTCTCATATTTTTTATAGAGCCATATAAATTGTTTTTTTGTAACGCATCATATTTTTTTCTAGTTGATTGTAATAATTTTATTTTTTGTTCTTCAGATAGTTTAGAAATCAAATTTTGCATCATTTGCATTTCTTCTTTTTCGTCTATTTCTATTTGTTCTAATACAATACTATATAATGGTAAAGAATCTGAACCAGCTTCTAATAACATTAAACTAGAAAAATAATCCTCATTACTGATAACGGCTTGCTCAAATGTTCTTTGGTTATTGGTCATAATTCTTCCATTTTTCCAAGAATCTATGCTGATTTTCTTTCTGATTTCTTCTGGTAAGTAATAATATAATCTTTTATATTGTGTACCTGATATATCAAATGAAAAGCCTTCAAAGTCTTCTTTTAAAATTGAACCATAAAGTGACTCTGCCTTAACTTTATAAGATTCTGTTAATTTATCAAAATAGTCTTGTAATTCTTTTAAGCCTTCTGATTTTAAAATATATCGTTTTTGTTGTTCAAATCTGGTACAAGCCTGTTCAAATTCTTTTTCTCCAAATGATTCTCCTTCTGTACAACATTGAACAAACTGTTCTTCAAACATTTCAGTAAAATGTTCATCATTGTCATCTAAAATCACAAATTTTTCTATTTCTTTATGAAGTAATAAGTATAGTTGTATTTCTAACATTCTATTTTGCAAATCATCAGTCATATCATCTAAATCCAAATTATATTCTACTCTTAATTTTTCATATAGTGTTCTCAAATTTGCATAATCTTCTGTTCTTTCATCTTCTGTAATTGGATCCTCTTTGATAGATTTTTTAAATTTGTCTATTGATATAGATTTTCCCCACTTACGCCAAGTAGAAATTAGAACAATTTTAGCCTCATATTTATTTTGAAGCTTTTGAAGATAATTAAGTGCATTATCATCAATATTTTTATATGTTCTTTCTTTTTTTGTTTGCATTTCTTTATATCTTTTGGTATAATTTGGACTATTTAAAACACCATCTATATCTAGAAAAATTACATTCAATAGTTTGTCCTCCTATTTTTTAGAATATTATTAAATCGTTTTTAATTTTTGTATTTTCATATATATATCATACCAACTAAATACTCTTGTCATGTTATCTAATTTCAAATCTCTATTATATCTGCAATCATAGCAAAATATATGTGTATGATTGACAAATGTTGGTATGGTCTCTGGGCTATCCTCTATCATAATATCAATTTTTAAAGAGTCGATTTGTTTTGTTTTATCTGGTGAGAAATATAATTCATCATATAAGATATCATTTTCTTTTAGCCATTTTCTAACAATTTTTCTTGTTTTTTCTCCCTCTTCTGTATTTTTTGTTGTATTATGTCTTGAAGTGATAATATATATATGGTTTCCCTCTTCTTTTAATTTTCTTATCACTTCACTTGCATATTTTCTTGCTGGTTCATTTTCTATATAGTTCCAAAAATATTCTTTCCTATAATTATCCAAAATTTCCTTTGTCCAATTAAATTTACGATATTCATATCTATATGGATCTTCAAAACCTTCTAGTTTATTTTCAAATACATATTTTGTAGTTGTATCCATAATATATTCATCATCATTTGTTAATACTCCATCTATATCTATTCCTATATTCATATTTTCCTCCTACATCGTTTTATTAGCTTCGTCATAATATCATAAATATTTTAAAAAATAAAGATGATATTGTTTTATATATAAAAAGAAAAGGAAAACCGTTTAAGACTCTCCTCTTCTTTTAAAAAGCTTTAATTTATAAACATTTAAACGATTCTTGTTCCAAAAGGTGCTAAAAGCAAGTTTTGCAATCTTAAAGAACTGTAATTCAAATGGTATTCCCACAACACCCTCTTTTAAAGAGGGATTTCTATTTTATATATATTTATTTATATTTCGTTAAATACAAATACATTTGGATTTTCTGCTTGTATATTAATCTCTTTTTCTTTCTTTACTCTACATTGCTATCCATATACAGCAAAGGCCTCAAATATGGTCTTTTAGGATTGTCTAGACTATCTAATTCTTGCAATACATATCTTTTGGCAATTCTATATCTTTCTTATCTCTAATAATTTCTAATTGTTTATGCAGTTCTATTTCCATTTTAGAACACTTTCTTATTCAAATTTCCTATGAATTTTGCTACACCATCTTCATTATTGGTATCTGTTACCTCATCGACCATTTTCTTTATATCCTCTGGAGCATTTCCCATGGCTACAGAATGTCCTACAACTTCAAACATGGTTATATCATTATAGCTATCTCCTATTGCCACACTATCTTTCAAATCAATTTTTAAATATTCACACAATTTTTTGATTGCATTTCCTTTACTTGTGCCTTTACAAGTAATATCTAAGAAAAAAGGTTTTTCTTTCGGAAGTTTATCATTTACTAAACATTTTGATAAGTTAACAATTTCTATATTTTTTACATCTTTGATTTCTTCTTTCATATGTTGTATCTTTTCTAATTCCAAACTTGAAAAGACGCATTGCGTGATTGGATTATTGATTACAAAATTTTCTATTGGCTCTTCTAATAGAATATCTGTATTATCATCTGTTTGTTTTCTTACAATTCTTTTTCCATTAGAAATCATAATAAGTTGTACATCATATCTTTCAGCCATATACCATAATGCTATTACTTCTTCATTTTTTAAAGCATTTAAGTATATCGTTTTCTTTTCTTCATAATCATAGATTTCTCCACCATTACAACCAATCACATAACTACTAGCTAGAGCCTTTTTACTTACCTCTTCTACATATTTTGTAGGTCTTCCTGAACAAATGACTATATATATGCCTTTTTCCTTAGTTTTACAAATTGCTTCTTTTGTTTTTTCTGTTATTTCTTTTTTATCATTTCTTAATGTTCCATCTATATCAATAAAAATAATTTTGTACATGAAATTTCAACCTTTCTATTCTTTATTTCAAAAAAATTCTATCACAAGAATTTTAAGTTTACAACAAAAAAGTACAATAAAATGATATTATTGCACCTTTTTCTATTGTATAGAAAGGAATATGAAAACTTATATAAGAATTTCATTATATTCCTCTTCTTCAAATTGCTTTAAATACTCAATATATTCTTCTAAACACATATCATGTTCTTTCATATATGTTGCATTGTCGACTCCGACATATCGATAATGCCATGGTTCATAGTTTATCATAGTAATATCTTTTTTATCTGTTGGATATCTTAAGGTAAATCCATATTTATATGAATTTTCTATCAACCATTTTTGGACATCTGTTTGTTCTTGCTTTTCATCTAATATCTGATAATCTCTAGACACAATATCTACTGCCAATCCTGTTTCATGTTCTCCTGTTCCTGGAATTGCTACCCAATAAGATGCAAGTTCTTCTGCTTCTTCAGAACTACCTCCCCATCTTTTATATTCTTTAACTTTATTATTATACAACTTTTGTTGTTTGGCATTTGTTCGATAACTTGAACAAATAAGAGGTGATAATCCTTCTTTTCTAGCATCTGCTAGCATTTGTTTTAAAGATTCTGCAATTCGTTTATCTACTTGATGACCATCTTCCACCTCTTCTAATTCTACTGAATATCCTTCTGGAATTTTATGATTTTTATTTACCAGTAATAATTCCCAATCAGATGTATTGCTATCAATATCTTTTTCTTTTTTATTTTCATCTTTTCTTATAATAGCTTCTTCCCTATTGGTTGTATTATATAATTCTTTTACATTTACACTTGTTTCTAATGATGCTTGTACTTCTTTTTTATACATAATATATTTATATACAATAGTAAGAATCAATACAACTAATATCATCAATATAATACAAATATTGGTGTTTATGATATTTCTTATTTCATTTCCTTCTACTTTTCTCATATGCTTTTTCCTTTATTTTTTATTTATCTGTTATGTGTTTTTATTAGCTATATTTTAACATAAAGTTATATCGATTCGCAACAACAGTATTTTCCATTTTTATCTATTTATATATTACCATTTTTTTAGAAGAGGTTACAAAAATTCTTCTATATGTACAATAATTTTATTGACTTTTTTACAATATAGTTTATAATTAAACTAATAAACATTAGTGTCCATAGCTTTTTGGCTATGTTATTCATTAATATAGGAGAAAATCTAAATACTGATTTTCTCCATTCTTATTTAGTAGTATAAGTACTAAAATCTTTTTTAAAATACAATTAATTAAATTTCATATCCATATCCAACTAATGGATAATTTTTTCCGCCTATATATTTGTTATTTACCTACTCAATATATTTATTTCTAATATATGTTTCATTAAATTCACTTTTTAAGATATCCATTAAAATTTTGTCATAATACTTTCCATTTAAATAATATGCTTCTCTTAGTCTTCCCACTTCTTTAAATCCACATTTTTTGTAACAAGCAATTGCTCTTTCATTAAATGCAAAAACACTTAATTGTATGCTATTTAGATTTAAATAATGGAAACCATAATCTAATATTAATTGGATAGCTTCTTTTCCAATACCTTTTCCTCGATGTTTTTCCTCTCCAATAAAAATACCAAGTTTTGCTGACCTATTGATATAGTTAATATTTTCTAGACTAATGGTTCCTATCATTTCGTCATTTTCTAAGGTTACAATAACAAAATAGTACCTTGTATTATCATTATCGTGAACATTTTCTAAATATTCCTTCTCACCATTTAAAGTTACCATTAATCCACTTCTTCCTAATCCATCTGTTACTTGAAAATCATTTAGCCATTTAGTAAATATTTCTACATCTTCACTATTTCTTGGTGATAAATATATAGTGTCTCCTACTAGTTTTTTAAAATATTTCATCTTTGCTCACCTACTTTATTTTTGATTTCGTATTTGTATACTTGCCTTTCCATCCTTAGCTTCTATTTTCGCATATCCTCCAATTGGGAATGTACAAATTGGTGTTGTATGTCCAAAATCTACATTAGCAATAACAGGTATATCATTTAATTCTGCTTTATTTTTAATTAATTTTATCCATTTTTCATCTGTCATATTGCAGTTTTTCTGTGCTCTTCCTATTACAATTCCTTTTACAGTTTTTAATGTATGTAATAGAGATTGTAGATTTCTATCAAATTCCATTATGAAGGCATTTCCTGCCATTCCATCATCTTCTAAGAATAAGATTTTGTTTTCTACATCTGGCATATATTCGGTACCTTGTAATAGATTTAATGTACATAGGTTACCACCAACAATTTCTCCCTCTGCCTTTCCTTCATTGATAGTTAAATAACCTTTGTTTTCAAAAAATTCTCTATTTTCTTGGTCAATAAACCAAGCATCATCACTCCATTCTTTAGATGGTAGTACATCGATTTCTTCATTTTCTTCTATGAACATTTTTTTAAAATATTCTAAAGTATATTCAAATCCTTTTTTCATACCAAAGCTTGAATAATGTGGCCCATAATAAGTTATTAGTCCTGTTTTTGCATAAATGGAATCTAATAAAGCTGTGATATCTGAATATCCACATAAGATTTTAGGATTTTCTTTTATTACATCATAATTGATATATTGTAATAATTGATTAGAACTGTATCCACCAATTACAGTTAAAATTGCCTTTACATTTTTGTCTTTAAAAGCTTCTTCTAAGTCTTTTACTCTATCTTCTATTTTGGCACAATTATAATCATCATCAAAAGAATCCATGACATGTTCTGCAAATGTAACTTTAAATCCTTCCTCTTCTAATCGTTTTGTTGCAAGTTCTATGCAATCCTTTCCTAAGATTTTCATACTTCTAGAAGGTGCAATGATTCGAATTTCATCACCTTTTTTTAATTTTTCTGGTATGATTGTTTTCATAAAAAATTCCTCCTTTATATATTTATTTCTTTTGACATATATGTAATTTTTGTCATTGTAATAAATTATAATCTATTATAATTTGATTTTTTTAATCTGTTTTCTTCATACTGATTATAATATGTTTTTCATATTTTATCTACCTTTTCCATAAATATTTTTCCTTTATTTTAATATACAAAAAACCTCACTAAAGAAATCTTTTATTAAGACTCCTCTAGCAAGGTAAATTTCCTGCTTTCTGTGTAGAAACCTATTGGTTACTTCATACCGCTCGAGTTTCCTCTAGGTATGCTCTTAATGTTTTATTATTTTATCATGGCATTTACCATTTGTCAATTAAATTATGTAAATTTAATCCTATAACTGTACAAAATTTTATATTTATTAAAAGAAAAACAGGTAAGAAACTCTCCTCACCCGTTTTTCTTATTAAATTACTTGTGCTTTTTTCTTCTGTCAAAAAATACTAAAACGTTGGATAACGCAAAAATTGCTACCATAAATACCAAAATCCACTTTATGACTCCTAGATAGCCTATTTGCTTATAATCTAGAAATTTGTAGGCATATTCTCTAGAACCTCCTATTCCAAAAAATCTTCCTCCCAAAGCATGATATATATATACATATATAACATACCCCCAAGGAATACCTAGCCAGATAAATGGATAAGAATATTTAAGATTACCTTTTTCATCAAATAGCAAATAATCTCCTATGACCATAATGGGAGAAATGATATGAACAAATATATTTGCCCAATATCTTTCTGGTCTCATGGTATAAGATATATCCATTTGAAAACCATTTGGTGCTAGTGCTACTTGATAGGTAATTGCAGTAATCGATATTGCGATTACTATAGCACCTTTTAAGCAATAATATTTGCTGTCTGACCGGTAATCTTTCTTTAAGATTATAGCTCCCATTATCCTTACAAACATTACTAAGCAAATACTATTACTTAGTAGTGTATAATAAGATAATATTGCACTAATTGATATCGTGTGAACAACATTTAATAGTATTCCAGTAAGAAGGCTTAACATCACAAGCAATTTAAAAATAATAGAAACTTTTCTTTCTTTCATACGCCTGCCTCCTTTTATATTTTCATTATATACCGCTTTTTCCAAATTGTAAAACAAAATCACTGAGAAATTCAGTGATTTTATTCCTATTTCAATATAACACGTTACTTTTATTTTACATTTGTAGTTCTAAAACTCTATAATTTAAAAATATATTAAAAATAATATTGTTTATTACAATTATGACATTGATAATGAAAATCTGTACAAATTTTATAATTTGTATTTTGATAATATTTTAAAATTTCTTCTAAATCTTTTATACATTTATCATGGTAAATATAATAACAATCCTCTTTTGTATTATATACTACTCTTCCTCTTGGATAATAATCAAAATCGACCTTATATTTGTTTTTATAATACTTTTCCCATATATCCATATGACTTTCAGGAAAGTTTAAAAAGTCTCCATATAATTCTGCTTCTTCGTTTTCACATTTATGAATTAAAAAATACTTTTCCTTAGAATTTTGAATACAGAAAAATAGTAAAACCATATATTCTCCTTTTTATATTTATTATTTTTTTGATAATTTCATCAGCACTATTATATATTCTTAACCACTCTACATGGATTTCCATGTGCTACTGTATTTGATGGAATGTCTTTTGTGACAACACTTCCTGCTCCTATTGTTACATTGTCTCCTATTGTCACACCTGGTAATACAACAACATTTCCACCAATCCATACATTGTTTCCTACTTTGATTGGTTTTCCAAATTCTAGTCCTTGATTTCTTGTTTCTACTTCTAACGGATGTCCTGCAGTATAAAAGCCACAATTTGGTCCAATAAATACATTATCTCCAAATTCTACTTTTGCTACATCCAATATTACACAATTATGATTTACATAGAAATTTTCTCCCACATTTGTGTTGTATCCATAATCACAATAAAAATTGGATTCTACCTGTAAATTTTCTCCTGTACTCCCTAATATTTTCTTGATAAATTCCTTTCTTTCTTCCATTTTATCTGGACTTATGTGATTATATTCATAACACATTTTTTTGCATTTTCTAATTTCTAACATTAATTCTTCACTATTAGCTAAATTATATAATTCTCCTTTATCTCTTTTTTCTTTTTCTGTCATAATTTTCTCCTTTTTCATTTATCTAGTTTTATTATGAACAATCATATCAAAATTATAAATGAAATTTATACATTACTGTATTTGACTAACCAATTCATCATATTGATTTTGTAATTCTTCACTATTAAATACAATGTTTTCGCCTTGAATTTCCCAGCCAGATTTATTTTCTGCAAGGAAGTTAATGACTTGTGATTCCGTATCGATGACACTCATTGCTTCATCTAAAGATGCCTCTAATTCTGCATTATCTTCTTCTATTGCTGTATCTTCTGATAAGGCAATTTCTTTATACAAGTCTATATAATAGTCATCTAAATTTTTATTTTCTATGTATGACATAGCTCCTTCATTTGATAATAGTTTTAATACTTCTGTTTTATATTGTTCCATCTTTTCTTTTGCTTCTTCTAAAAATTGTTTCGTTTGAACAAAATCTGGTCCATCTTCTACATAATTTTCAGGTGTTAATGCATTTACAATTCTTTCATCATTTAATACATCTGCAATACTAACTGTAGCATTAACAACATCTGCTAAATAATCTTTCATTGCTTTTTCTAAAACACCATAATCTCCTGTGGTTTTTATTTCCCTTATTTTTTGGTCTATTTTGTCAAAGTCAATATTTTCTGCACGTGTTAGATTTTCAAATTCTAACATTTCTTGTCTCAAAGTATCCTCTTGTTTTAAATCTTTTACTACTAAAATGCCAATACCTACTACTGCGACTAATACAATAGCTATGATGACTCCAATAATTGCTTTTTTCATTTTTAATTCCCCCTATTTTCAAATATACTTTTAGTTTATCAATAACATATATATACTGCAATCTAATTATATGTCCTCTTTCTTCTGTTTTATGCACATTTCTATACTTTTCATAATATATTCTCTTTTTTTCTCTTTTTATGAATTTTATAAAATTTATTTTTTACGTATAAATCTTTATCTTTTACATATACTATCATTAACATTTAATTTTATATATTAAATGTCATTATTTCGTTTTAAGACGTTTTAAGACCTCTTTTAGAAGAGGTCTTATCTTTTATCATAAACTTCACTTTTAAGTTAACTATATATGAATTTTTTATATCTAACAATGTTAAGTTTCTTATATTTTCTTTAATCTTAAACTATTTAATGTAACTGTCACACTACTAATGGTCATGCTAAAAGCTGCAAACATAGGATTCATCGTGATTCCGAATGGAATTAATACACCTGCTGCAATTGGTATCATACAAATATTATAGAAAAATGCCCAAAATAGGTTTTGCTTAATAATTCGCATTGTTTTTTTACTAATTTGTATTAAGTCATTGATTTTATCCAAGTTGTCTTTCATTAAAACCACATCACTACTATCCATAGCAATATCTGTACCACTTCCAACAGAAACACCAATATCAGCTTTTACTAAACTAATACTGTCATTAATACCATCTCCGCACATCATGACTAATCCATTTTCTTTGAGTTTTGTAATTTCTTCTGCTTTTTGTTTTGGTACAACACCTGCAATGACTTCTTCTACGCCAATTTCTTTTCCAATTGCTTTTGCTGTTTTTTCATTATCGCCTGTTAGCATTACGGTATATATATTTTGTTTTTTCAACTTATCAATGACTTCTTTGGCATTTTCTTTTATAATATCTTTTACACCAATTAAAGCAATTAAGGTATTCTCCTTTGCTACGAATAAGATACTATTTCCATCATTTTCTAATATTTCATCATCACTCATTTCATTTTCTTTTATCGTTTTATCAATGTTGATATTGTTTTCTAACATTAATTTTTTATTTCCAATAAAATACATTTCACCACTATAATTTGCTTGTATTCCAAATCCAGAAATATTTTTAAAATCTGTCACTTTTTTAGAATCCAGTAGTATATTTCTTTCTTCTGCATATCTTACAATTCCTCTTGCAATTGGATGTTCTGAATGATTTTCTATATTAGCTACTACTTCTATGATTTCATCTTCTTTTAAGTTAGAATAGTTAAATATTTGTGCTATACTTAAATGTCCTTTTGTTAAGGTTCCTGTTTTGTCAAATACAATTGTTTTTATTTTATGTGCGTTTTCTAGAGCTTCACTTGATTTTACTAATATTCCTTTTCTACTTGCTAAGCCTGAAGCCATGACAATGGCAAGTGGAGTTGCTAATCCTAAACTACAAGGACAAGCTACAACCAATACAGTAATAAAGATATTAATGATAAATCCAATATCTTTTCCTAATATAGCCCATATAACGCTTGCTAAAATAGCAATTAAGATAATACCTGGAACAAAATATCCACTAATGGTATCTGCAATTTTTGCAATTGGTGCTTTTGCGTTAGTTGCTTCTACAACCATTCTAACAATTTCAGATACAGTTGATTCTTTTCCAATTTTTTCTGCCTTGTATTTTATACTACCATCATAATTCATACTTCCAGCAATGACTTTGTTTCCTATTGTTTTCTTTACTGGAACACTTTCTCCTGTAATAAAGGATTCATCAATATGTGTTGTTCCCTCCAAGATTTCACCATCTACTGCTATTTTTTCTCCTGGTTTACAAATCACTGTATCTCCTTTTTGAATCTCATCTAATGTGACTTGTTTTTGCTTTCCATCTTTTTCTATGGTAGCTAAGTTCGGGGTGATCATCATTAAATCTTGTATTGCTTCTTTCGTTTTATCTTTGTTTCTTCCTTCTACATATTTTCCAATTTTGATAAAGAAGAGGATAATCACAATAGACTCATAATATAAATGATGAACGGCTTCTTCATTTCCTATAAAGATTTGATAGGTATTATACATACTATATAATAAACTGCTGATAACACCTAACCCAACCAATGTATCCATATTGGGTGTTTTATGCACTAAATTTTTATATCCATTTCGTATAATATCTTTTCCTAAAAATATAGCAATAATGGATAAAATAAATTGCACAATGGAAAAGTTAATTGGATGATAATGCATATTCAATATTCCAAAAATAGGTAATCCTACCATTTGTCCCATAGAAATATATAAAATTAAAATGGCTAAGATGGTTAACCCAATCAATTTATATTTTTCATTTGATGCTTTCTTTTTTTCTTTTTCTAATTTGTCAATTCCTAAACTTTCGAAGCCTGCTTTTTCGACAAATTTTTCTATTTGTGGAATATTTAATAATTTCTCATCATATTCAATACTCGCATTATTCATAACAAGATTGACAGATGCTTGTTTAATACCTTCTTGTTTATTCAAATACTTTTCTAGTCCATTAGAACAAGCACTACAAGTCATTCCATCTATTTTTAACAGAACTTTTTTCAAACTATGTTCCTCCTTCTTTATTATTTTGCGTATATTTCTGATTTCTTATCTTACAACTTCAAATCCAGCATCTTCAATTGCTTCATAAAAGTCTTCTAGTTTTGCAACTGTTTCATCATATTCTATGTCTGCTAGTTTGTTTTCTAGACTAACTTCTGCATTTTTTACCCCTTCTACATTACTTAATACTTTTGTTAATCTTTTTGAACACCCTTCGCAATGCATTCCTTCAATTTTAATTTCAACCTTTTTCATATTTGACACCTTTCCTTTCTTTTTCTATATTTTATTAAAATCATATATTATATTTTAGCAAAACTGTAAAAATAGCGTTTTGCATAATTCTTTCTTTATCGCATTTTTTTGAATAAATTCATAATTTCTTCTGTCACTTCTGTATTCCCTTCTTTTATTTGTTTTGCGATACATCTTTCTAAATGTTTTTCTAAAATGACATTTTCTAAACTTTCTAATGCTTTATTAACAGCTAACATCTGCGTTAAAACATCGTCACAATATCGATCATCTTGTATCATTTGCTTAATACCTCTAATCTGTCCTTCAATAATATTTAATCTTTTCATTAATTGTTTCTTTTCTTCTTCATCTCTATATGTTTTCTTCTTAGAAGTACAACAATTTTTTTCCATGTTCCTCACCTCTCGAAAATATTATATACCCCCATAGGGTATATGTCAAGATAAATTTTTTCTTTCACAAGAAAAAAAACCTAAAATATTAAACATATGTCTAATATTTTAGGTTTTTATTTCTTGTTTCTATTTATCTAAATAATCTTGTATTTTTTTCAAGAATATAGTTCTTGCTATAATATCTAACACTGCATAAATAATAATCGTAATTCCAACAATTCTAATTGCTAACGTTCTGCTTACTAATATCACAATTCCTACAATGATCATGAATAACGCACACAATACAGTTGTAGTCCAAAGTCCTGATTTTACTTCTTTCCATACTAAAGATGTTTGAAAATTCCTGATTCCTGAAGCAATTATCCAAATCCCCAATACTACTCTAAAAATCCCTGTAATCACATCTGAACAACATAGAACAATCACACCTAACACAGTTGCTACTAATGCAAATGTTAACAAATAATCTTCTTTATCTTTAGATGTAAAATAATCTACTAACTTTAAAAATCCCATGATAAATAATACCATACCTAAAAGTATATATATAACAGACATCATTTCAGCTGGTTTTATCATTAACAATACACCTAATATAACAAATAGCATAGATATGATAATATCTGTCCAACTTGTTCTTTTTAGAAAATTCTCAAACACGCCTATCCCTTCTTCCTTTTGTATTTTTTTATAATCATATCATAAAAAAATGAATTGTACATATTTTTTTAAATTTTTCTATGATTTTGTCATTCCTTTTTTTAAGATTTCTATTTGCTTAGCTAATTCTTCTTTCCCGTTTTTCCTTTGATACTTTCTTATGCATAACATCTATAATTTCTGCTCGTAAAATACAGGTTAATATTCTTAACATATACTCTATATCTTCGTCATTTCCGATGGATAATAAACTTGTATTTATATAACAATTATCCTTATCCATATTTTTTAAATCTGCAAATTTTTTTAACTTTATATTTTTATAGATATTGACATTTTCATTTCTTAATTTGTTAATAATATTTTGAAATAATTTTACTTCTTTCTCGTGATAATTTTTATCTACAAAATAAGAATATAAATCCAATGTTGTCAAAAATATATCTCCTTCATTTTGTATTAGAAACTCTTTAATTTTTTCTTTTTCATCATTTAAGAAATCTTCTATAATATATTTTAAAGCATCTTCCTTATCTTCAAAATACTGATAAAAACTTCCTCTTGGTATATTTGCTTCTTCTATCATATTACTAATAGATGCTTTTTCAAAAGTATGTTTTGTAAATTCATTTTTTAGCGCTTTTTTTATTTTTTCTCTTTTTTCTTCATTTAAATTATAAAACGTAGATTTTGGCATCATACACCTCCAAATACATTGCTAGATAACAAAAAATAGTACTTCTATAAAGCACTACTTTCCCCTTCATTATGCATCTTTATTTTCTTTTTTAGCAATTACTTCTTTTCCATCATAATATCCGCAGTTTTTGCATACTCTATGTGGCATTACTGGTTCATGACAATGTGGACAAGTTGTATATGCAGGTTGTTCCTTTTTCCATGTTGATCTTTTTGCATGTGTTCTTGCTTTAGACCATCTTCTTTTTGGTTGTGCCATCTAAATCCCTCCTTGCTTAAGATATATGTATATATCTATTGTTATTTTTATCGATATTTTAGTCACTATAAGATTATACAAGTATTTTCATTTTTTGTCAACTGTTGCCACAATATTTTTTGTACAATTCTTGTACTTTTTTCTTTGTTAATACCTTATCTATTCCTTCAATACTGACTTGTGTAAAAAAATCTGTTAACATATCTTTTAATTTTTCATTAATTAATAATTTTTCTCTTTCTTTTTTCCAATATGTTAGTGGATATTCTTTATTCCAATTTTTTCCTTGATAAGTAATTCCTGCTGCTAATTTATCACATATCATTTCAGCCGTATACTTATATGGCATAATAGGTGTCTTTTCTGGTGCATTCATATCTACCCAATATTCACTATGATGCTTATTTCTTCCTTTATGATGCAACCATGATTCAGAATATCCTTTATCTTGTTTGCAACTTACAATTGGCGAACGATTTCCTTCATAATATCGTACACTTTCTAAAAATTCTGTTGGAGAATATTTAGATAAATCATGTACAAGTCCTCTCCAAAATAATCCAAGCCTACAACATAATTTAAAAACTTCCCATTTATGTTTGGTAATTAATATAAAATGTTTTACTACATTTTTAAATTTTATTTTACGTTTCATTTTTCATATTCAGTCCTTTCTTAGTAGTAAAATCTGATTCATTTTTCTTGCTTAATATGACAATTTACCTTTCTATGTTAAGTCTACTATACTTTTTTTCTAAAATCAATAAATTTTATTTGTTTTTTTGCATATCATATATAGATTGGAGGTATAAAATACATGTGTGGTTTTACTGGATTTGTAAATATAAAAGAAAAATTACATGAAAATTCTAAAACAATTTTAGAAAATATGAATGAGACATTATCGAAAAGAGGACCTGATGAAGATGGTTATTTTGTTTCAGATAATGCCTATTTGGCACATAAACGATTAATCGTGATTGATCCTGATGGCGGAAAACAACCAATGATAGAACATACATCCTATGGAGATTACATTATTTGCTATAATGGACAAATATATAACACAAAAGAACTTAGAGACATCTTAATCAAACAGGGTTTTACATTTAAAGGACATTGTGATACAGAAGTCATTTTAAAAGGATATATTCATTTTGGAAAAGAAATTGTCCATCACTTAAATGGTATTTTTGCTTTTGCTATTTGGAATACAAAAGAAAAAGAACTATTTATGGCAAGAGATCATTTTGGTGTCAAACCATTATTTTATTCTGTATTCCATAACACCTTAGTATTTGGTTCAGAAATAAAAGCGATATTTCAATATCCTGGAATCGAAAAAATCTTAGATAGTCAAGGTATATCTGAATTATTAGGCATTGGTCCTAGCCATACACCTGGTACAACCATTTTTAAAAATATTTATGAACTGAAACCTGCTCATTTTGCTGTGTTTAATGAATATGGTTTAAAAGTCAAACGATATTGGAAATTACATTCAGAACAACATACGGATAATCTAGCACAAACTTGTAATAACGTTCGTTACTTATTAAAAGATGCAATTGAACGTCAATTGGTTTCAGATGTTCCTTTATGTACGTTCTTATCTGGTGGTTTAGATTCTAGTATTATTACAAAATTTGCTGCTGATTTCTACGAAAAAGAAAATTTGCCACTTCTAGATACCTATTCGATTGATTATGTAGATAATGATAAAAACTTTGTTAAAAGCGATTTTCAGCCAAATTCAGATAATTATTATATAGATTTAATGTGTAAAAATTTGCATACCAAACATCATAATATTGTGATTGACACCCCAGAACTTGCCTCTTATTTATATGATAGTATGATTGCAAGAGATATGCCTGGGATGGCTGACATTGACTCTTCTTTATTATTATTCTGTAAGAATGTAAAACCAGAGCAAACAGTTGCTCTAACAGGCGAATGCGCTGATGAAATTTTTGGAGGCTATCCATGGTTCTTTAGAGAAGATGCTTTAAACAGTGGTACATTTCCTTGGTCAATTGCCATTAGTGAAAGGCAAACATTGTTACATCCTGACTTAAGTAAAAAAGTACATTTAAAAGAATATATTGATTATCGTTATAACGAGAGTTTAGAAGAGGTTGAAATACTAGATACAGATTCTAAAGAAACTGCTGAAAAACGAAAAATTTCTTATTTGACTTTAAATTGGTTTATGCAAACATTATTAGACCGCTCTGATAGAATGGCTATGTATAACGGATTTGAACTCCGTGTTCCATTTTGTGATTATCGTTTAGCACAATATGTATGGAATATTCCTTGGGAAATGAAGGCTTTAAATGGTAGAGAAAAAGGATTACTTCGTTACATTTGTAAAGATTTCTTACCTGCTGAAATTGTAGATAGAAAAAAATCACCATATCCTAAAACACATAATCCTACCTATTTGGCTAAGGTAAAAGATATGTTAACAAATATTATGCAAAATCCAAATGCACCGATTAATGATTTATTAAACAGACAATATATTCTAGAAATATTAGATACAAATGGTTCTAGTTTTACTAGACCTTGGTTTGGTCAATTGATGACTCGGGCCTCAACTCATGGCATATTTGTGCCAGGTAAATATGTGGCTTGAGAAATATGAGCCTAAAATTGAAATATAAATGCTAAAAAGAACACAGTTGTGTTCTTTTTAGCAAACTCTTATCAGTATTTTAATATTACTATCTTAGGACATTTTCCTTTAACTTTCGAATTGCATAAAGAACAAATTCTCTATATTCTTTCAAATCAATTTGCCCTGCATCTTCTCCGTTTATAGAAATAGAATTTTTTAAATAGCATATATTTCTTTCTTTTACTAATAAATCATTAAGATAAAATTCATTATTTGTATTTTTGACTCTCGTCAACATCCATATCCTATTTCCTTTGAATATAGGCATTATCTTAATATCTGTTAGAACAGATTCTTTATCATATATCACCCTAATACATGTTTTAGCACTATTATAATCCAGTCCAAAAAACTCTGTACTTTTTGTAATATTTGTTGTTCTTCCAAAAAATATCGGTTTAATTATGCCTAATTCTACTTCTTGTCCTATCTCTAAATTTTTTAATGGTCCTTTTTCCATTTTTCCTCCTTGACATTTGTCCATCTAATTTGTTTTCTTGTTGCTATATATAAACTGCCCTTTATTAGAACAGGAATAAAAAAATAATATACTAAAGTATAGCACATTTTTAATAAAAAAGAAAGAGTAGTAGATAATATTGTATCTACTACCCCTAGGTGTCGTCCAAAGACTTCCACCGCAATCCTTGAATATTATAATATATCCTATTATTATCTGCAAGTTTTTCCTATGACTTTTAAATTGTAATTGCAAGTTTTTCTGAGGACTTTTCAACTGTAATTGCTTATTTTCTCTATATATTCATCATCTTCTATTCTTGAAATTGCAAAACATTTTTTACCCAAATCTTTTAAAGAAGCTCCTATATGATACAGTTCTTTATTATCTATTATAATAAATCTATCATGAAATTTATTGGTATATGCTACTTTTAAAGTTGGATATTGTTTATTAAATTTATTTATATCTAATTTATTTAGACTAGTATTTTGTAATGTTAAAATTATTACTTCTACATTTCTATTTTTCTTTGATAACATTTTCAAAATACTCGCATCTATGTAATTATCTATAATCAAGATTTTATGCTTTGCTTTTTGTATGATATCAATAATCAAATTATAGGCATCATAGATTTGTCCTTCAAAAAATATTTTTTCTTTAAATTCTGTTTTTTTCTCTTTTTGTAATTCATTAAATACGATATCGAATTTTTTATCATGTTCTAACATTTTATATTCTATTTTTGTTAATCTTTCAAATATTTGTGCATTATTTGTAATAAATTTTCTCATTTCTATAAAGGCTCTTATAATATTAATACTAACTTGTATCGCTATATCATTCTTTAGAACTCCTGCTAACATTGATATTCCTTGCTCTGTATAAACATATGGTAAATATCTTCTTCCACCATAATTTTCTTTGTTTAAACTTGAGGTTCCAAATTGGAACCTCAAGTTTTCCACTTCTTTTTCTGTTAATTGGAAACAAAAATCCTCTGGAAATCTATTAATATTTCTTTTCATAGCTTTATTTATATTCTTAGTTGTGTACTGATATAACATAGCCACATCACTATCTAACATTACTTGTTTTCCTCTAATCATATAAATTAAGTTTTTAATGTTTTCCGTTTCATATTTTGTTATGTCTAATTTTTCATCCGTTGGTACCATATTATTTTCTTCATTCATAATTACCACATCCTTAATTTGTTGTATGTATTATAGAACATATGTTCTTGAATGTCAAGTGTTTTTAATGACCTTTTATAGATAATTGCATTTTTTATCTTTTAGTAAATTTATACTGTTATTTTTTCGTATTTTTATTAAAATTCGTACATTGCCATTTTCGAGCAATCCTTACAGCCTCTAACAAAATTGATATGTGTTTTTTTCTGACAGCCAACGACTCGGACCACAACTTATGGCATACCTTTGCCAGGTGAATATGTGGCTTGAGAAATATGAGCCTAAAATTGAAATATAAATATCTATTCTATCATTTCCCATTTTTGCAAGCCATAATTTAAAAGGTTCTGCTTTGGGACTTGGTATTGATTCAATCAATCTTAATATCCCTTTTGTATCTAATGTATCTGTTTCACGCATTTTGCCATCTGTAACTTTCATTTTCAACTGCACGATATTTTCGTGCAGTTGACTTCCTTCTTGTCTTAATTTTCTTTTTAAATCACTCCAATAGTTTCTCGGAATACTGCTACCAGTTAATGCTGCAATAACATCTACAACACTAAAATAATCTTCTACTGTTGGTATTCCTAAAATTCTAGTGCCTCCACTCTTCTTTGGTATTTCTACTGCTTTTACTGGTTTTGGAAAATATGTTCCTGATGACATTCTATTCCAGATTTTATACAAGTTGTTTTTCAAATTTTCCTCAAAATCTGTAATACTTTGTTCATCTATTCCATATGTTCCTTTGTTTGCTTTTACTCTATCAAATGCTGTTTTTACTATTTGCTTCGAGATTTTAAACGGTTTCGTTTCTTCCATAAGTTCCTCCTTCTTTAAAGTTGACTTATTTGTTCAAACTAATAACTTTCAGTCCTTCGCTCCATTTCCATTACAGAAATTTCTTCACTACTACGACCTCATCTGCCCCTATGACTACATTGATACTCTTATCTTACAGTTCTTCTGCTTGATATTCTCTCTTAACATTAGCCCGTAGGTTCCCATGTTTCGTATAAATGCCTATATTAAGTTCATGCCACCTTTGCACCGTTCACCACCTAGTTAGTAAACAGGTTTCCACTAGGCTCTATCCTAGACCGGTTACCACAGTCCAGTTTTGATGAAATCTCTATGCTTTCGATGCTTTCGTAGGTGATTCACTTGTTCATTCATCTCCTTAATACATACCTGACAATTTAATCTATTGCCTTTTCTCTAATGCTCAGCACCATATCTTTTGAATACAGCCCCTTAGAGTGGTTTGAAAACCCCACCTGTATGACGTTTCCGATAGGCCTACTATCATCATTTATACAATTATCTGTATGTTCAATCAAATTGTACTACTTGAACATACACTCATGGCGCACAGTAACAAGCATATCTCGTTAACATATAGTCTTGTAAATTTCTTCTTGCACCTGATCCTATTTGTACCATTTTCGTGACCTCACGAAAATGGTTATCAACTTCTATGCCAGCATTTTCACAAGATTTCATTGCTTTTTTTATTGTTTCAAAAAAGTTTTCCTATCTTTTGTAACCCAATTGAATTTGCAAATCTCTTGCATACCAAAATTCTATATTTTCTTTTTCTGCTGTGTTAATAATAGAATCAAATTTTTCTTTTAATTCTATAAGTTTTGTTTTTTCGAATTCCATAAATATCACTTCCTTTGAATATTCACTCATAATAACATATTCATATCTTTTATTGTTTTTTGTTACATTTATTACAATATTTATGATATTACTGTATGATATATTATAAAACATTTGTTTGCGTTTGCCAAGTATTTTTCCTAATATTTATTTTATCTAAACTTAACCTCTATCGCTGTAACTTTTCCAGCTATATTTAAATCTCTAAAGTACTTTTTCTTTCAAAATACATTAATTTTCTGCCAGTAGTATTTGACAGAGTATAAAAAATATGCTATTATATAAATACATTAAGCAATGTACTCTAGTTCGGCTTGTGTATATTGTTTATCCGTATGTGTACCTGTAATGCACATACTTTTTTTATTTTAAAAAGTAGGAAAGCACCTGTAATACTTCCCTACTTCCGACTATGTAATGACACTATTAGTCTTTACTCTTTTTGTATTCTTCAAGTTTTGATTGAAGTTTGTTGTTCTTATCTCTTTCAGCTAATAGCTTCTCAACCAATTCTCGAATAAGTTCGGCTTGTGTCATATCATTTATCCCCCTCTCCGTCCTTATGTAAAAGACTACCTTTTGACAAGAAAGGTTGATAATATATTATAATATATTATAATATTTCATCAACTTATTCAAGCGAACAAAATAAGATTTATTTAATTATATAAAATTATACTAAAATCTCTATAATATCTCTGCTACGAATATAGAAAAAACGGTGGAATTGCTTTTAAAAGATTCCACCTTTATTTATATTATAAAATTAATCCTATATCTTGTTCATTATAATCTTTTGGGTTTAACCCTACTCTACTTTTCATGTATTTTAGTATAAACAATATAATACATAAGCCAACTATTCCCACTATTAAGTAGGATGTACCCGTAGAATAATATTCTAACAATACTCCTCCTAAAAACTTTATTACAATCTCTCCTATATATTGTATAAAATTATTCACAGATAAGATTTTCGCTCTATTGTCTGAACTTGTAAAATTTGTAATATATCTTTCTTTTAGCACCCAATATGGTCCTCTAAAGAAATGATGCATAAAATATGCTATCATAACAACTATAAGGGTAAAAACAAAATTCAAATTTAAATTCGTAATAATTCCAATCATAATAAAAGATATGAATATAGGAATAGATATAAAAGCTAATGTCTTATTTTTAAAAGTGTTATGTATTTTATCTTGATATCCTACTGAAAAACATTGCACAAGTGTTAATATTGCAAATATGATTCCAAAATATTGTGGTACTACTTGCAAATCTGTTAATAAACTTTTTTCATAAGTAGTAATCATTGATAAAACACCTGCAAATATTGCTGTAAAAAGAAATAATGATTTTAGTCTTTCAGATTTAATAATAAATTTAAAGCCTTGTTTAATACCTTTTATCGATTCTAGAATTGTTCTATTTCCCTTTTTTTCTTCTTCTATTTCTTCAAATCTACAAGCTAAAATAACAGCTAACATTGATACCAAACTAGATAGAACAAGTGGAATGTATGGATTCACCACAAATAAATATCCTGTAAATATTGATGAAATAGCACTGAAAATATAACTTAAAGAGGAACCTTTCGCATTTATATTTCCAAATGAATTTTTACCTTTACATTTTTGTGTTGAAGCATATAGTAATGTGTTTCTAGCAATATCTTTTATGGCATTTCCAAAAGCAGACATAAAATATGCCAAAACTAGAAATGTAAAATTGTTTATAAAAATCATCATTGTTATTTGTATTGTTGCAAAAACAGTTCCTAATATTAATGCCTTCCTGCTCCCCATTTTTTCAATTAAAATACTGGCAGGTACTTGAAGTACTAATAAAAACAGTGAATATATAGCTTCAGCATACATTACTTTTGCAGGTGCAATCCCTTTTACTTCTGTCAAAAATAGAAATATAATCGCACTGTAAAACAATGGATCCCATCCAAAACCTTTATAGAATGGAAATATTCTTCGATTATATTTCATTGCTTCTTCTTGTTTCATTCTTTTCTCCTTAGTTTCTATATATTTTTTCGGTTGAAAAATAGTTTAATTTCTTAATTCTAGTTTATTTTCACATTGAATTATAGTATAACTAAAAAAAATAATCAATATATTAAAAAATACAAATTGCTTGAAATTACAATTCCTTAAATATTTTTGTCCCAACACTATTAAAAGTGCTGGGACTTTGGATAAAACATTTCTTTAAATACTACTTAAAATGGTCAGCTAACCTTTCACCTAAAAAAATAGATAGTGGAAGTCCTGCAATTAATGAAATTACAAATAAAATGGAAAATAAAATAGCTAAAATAGAACCAAATTCGTCAGTAAAATCCAAACATGAATACACAAAAAATATCATACCAATATTTGTTATTGACCATATAATTCCAACGATACGAAACATAAACATATCATCTCCCAAAATTGGTTTAATTGATTTTTTTTGTATGATACTTGATTTGGTGCTTTGTATAGCTTCTAAAAAAATGCCATAAATTCCTATAATCGCAGCAAGTACCATAAATATTAGGAATTCTAAAATACTAATTACACATAATGTTATAAATATTATGCCTTTTGTACTTGTAAGCTCGGTATTTCTTAATTCTATTGAACCTATTATGAAAATTCCAAATGAAATAAATAGAAATGCCACTGAAAGTCTAAAAAATACCATTCCTGCTACATATACATTATTTACTTTCTCGCTTTTCCGTACTAATTTTTCCAAAGAACTCATGTTTTTCCTCCTTTAACTTTTGAATCACTTGTTTCTAGTTACTCTATATAAATACCTATCTAGGTTTTGTTTTTAACATTATATACTATTTTCTAGTTCTTTTCAATTTGTTAAATTCTCTTTAATTAAAGGGCATCTGAAAAAATTTCAAATACCCTTTTGATTTTAGCTTATACAATCATTAAGAAATAATGCAGATGGCACCATTTGATGAACTACTACTCCATTACAAGCAACAGTTCTGTTATTACTTTCATCTATTGCTATATAGAAATAAATCGTTTTATTTAGTTCTTGCATTAATACATCTTTTATATTCTTTCTAGCTATATCTTCATTTTCAAGTGTTATTCCTTCTCTATTACATGTAAATATATTTTGTTTTATTTTAAAATCTACTAAATCATCTATATCATTAATATTTGCTTTTCTATATACTAAATTCATTTTTATAATCTCCTCGTATAATTTATTATTGTAATATTGTCATAAATAATAACTATTATCAATTAATTATTTATAAGAATTTATTTTAATAAAAAAAGATTAGTTTTTCATAGAAAACAATTATTGGCGTTATAATCACACCTTCATCTTTTAACTAATCAAACTAATCTTTTCTATTGAGAATTGCTAGTATTAAACAGTTGGAACTAAATAAATTAGCCACATAAAGCGTTATAATTACACCTCAACTTCTTTTAATACATATTCTCAAAAAGAGCTATTAGGAATCGAACCTAATTATATCCTCATGTATATAGCTCTTGGTTTATAAAATTATATTGAATATTATACCTTAAAAATATATAAATATCAAGGATATTTGATAAATTTTACTATTCATCTCTTAAATATTTTTCCCAATCCATAAAAGCATGACCTATTCTTAATATTAATGCTTCAGAATTTTCTTCATCAACTATATAAAATACTATATAATTTCTCACATTAATTTTTCTAATATTTTTATGACCTGTCAAATTTTCACCTAAAATAGGCATACTTCCTGCTATATTTTCTAAATCTTTCAATTCTTGTTTAAATAAAAGTTTATATTTATCTGCAATAATATCTCCTGATAAATTATATCGAAGATATGAAATAATATTTTCTAAATCTTGTTCTGCTGTTTCTGAAATCTTCACTATATATTTTTTCATACTATTTACTCCAGTCTTTTATATATTATCTATTTTAGAAAAAGCTTCATCTAGAGAATATACTCTATTTTCTTTTATGTCGTTTAATCCTTTTTGTAGTTTTTCTTTTAAATCTTTTTTACTTTTTATTGTTACCCTATCTGGAGCTTCTGTATCTACATATGAAAATTTTAAATACTCAATAAAATTTATAACTTGATTTGTAAGTTCTTCTGGTAACGTTTCAATTTCATTATATAATTTTTGTTTTTCGATAGACATATAGATTACCTCCATAATAAATTTACAGTATTATTATACCATTTTCTTCTTAAAAAATCTACGCATAAAAAAATTTTTTCTTTTATATAATTTATATTCTCATTTTTTAATAATATCATAATTAAGAATATTATTAAAAAATTTAGTTAAATTAGAAGAGAACTACATGTGTTGCAGTCCTCTATATCACAATTATTAATTCTCAATCTGTAATTTTCCCTTCCATAATCTAAAAATTACATCTGCTTGTTTTGCTAAATCTTTTGAGTGAGTTACAATAACTACACATTTATTCATTTTATGAGAGCAGTCTTTAAGAATATTTATAATACTATTAGCATTTTCTTCATCAAGATTTCCAGTAGGTTCATCTGCAAGTAATACTGGTGCTTCAGAAGCTAATGCCCTTGCTATTGCTACTCTTTGTTGCTGACCTCCAGATAATTTTAAAACATTTCTTTTTATTTCTTCATCTTTAAGACCTACCTTTTCTAATATTGGTTTAGGGGGTAGTTTAGATGCTATTGAAACATTTTCTGCTGGTGTCAAATAATCTATCAAGTTATAACTTTGAAAAATAAACGATACATTGTTTTTTCTATGCCTTGCTAATCCATAATTTTCAATATTTTCACCATTAAATAAAATTTCTCCTTTTGTTGGTGTATCAAGACCACCTAGTAAAGATAAAAATGTAGTCTTTCCACAACCAGAATGTCCTAATATTGCATACATTTTGCCTTCCTCTAAATTGACATTTATATTTTTAAAGACAATACTATCCCTTGAATAAGCATATTCTAAATCTTTTACTTCTAATATAGACATTTTTCATTCCTCCTTATCAATCTATTTTACTAAAAATATCTCTTGGCTTTATCTTTGTAATTTGGTAAATAGATATTATTGTAGATACTAATATAATTAACAATCCAATCCCACTTACTATTAACCAATCATGTATATTAACAGTTATATCTATACTTGATGAAATACTATTTATTAGTTTACTTCCTATTACTTTTGTTGCAATAGAACTTGTTACAAAAGATAGTATAAATGCAGGTACTGATATAATTAGCACCTCTAATATTTGTTGCCATATTAAATCTTTTTTACTAATTCCAATAGAAAGCAAAATACCTACTTCATTAGTTCTATGTTTTGTCCAAAGATTAAGTATTAAAACTATCAATATTACACTAATTATTAAGATAATAGCAATTGCTGTTGACACTATTTTTCTTAACCCATCTAGTGATTCTTTCGTATTTTTATAATTACAATCATTCTTTGTAATTTTACAATTATCCCAAGATACATCTTCAATTTCTTTCATCTCTGCGATTAAATCATCTAATTTTTCTGGATCTTCTACTTCAAAATCTCCATATTGACTATTTTCACTATCTGTTTCATAAATAAGTTTTGAAGTTGTGTTTAAGTCCGTAAAAATAATATTTTCAAATAAATTTGTTGTATCCATATATTCTTCTGAATCTGATTTTCTTGTACTAGTAAAGATTCCTATTATTTTAACTTTTTCTTCTACTTCTTTTCCCTCCACATTTTTTAATATTATATAATCTCCTATATTAAGACCATTTGCATTTGCAAAATCTTCATGTACTAACGCAACTTGTTTTGCATCTGGAGTAATTGGATTTCCACTAACTAATTTAAAACCTTCATCGGTAAAATATGTATCTTTTTCAGAATAACGATTTCCTACAACTCTACCTGCATTTTCATATACTTTTAATCCGTGTATCATCTCTTGTTTTTAGTTTTTTGTTGTTTATATCGCTATAATAGGCAACTGTATAGTTTCTTAAATTATAGCTATCTGTTATTCCATCTATATTTAATATTTGATTTACTACGTTTTCATTTAATCCGTTTTCTATGGTTTTAGCGTTAACTGTAAAGCCACATTTTAGAGCTTTCCTAACATTTGCATTTGCCACATTTGATGATGAGTTGATTGAAAAGAAAACTATTAGTAAAGTTGACATGATTAAAATAATAGAAAATAGTAACGCTGTTTTTAGCTTTTTCCTTGTTATATATAAATAGGCTCTTTTTGCAAAATTCAATATCTATCACCTCTTATTACATTTTTGTTAGAATAATTCTAGGTTTTCTTTTCATAATAGGAATACAAGATAGAATAACAATTGCAAGTAAAATACTTATTCCTATTACTGAAACCATCATAACTTGTTCATTTTGTATAATTACACTTTCTGCTACTTTTCCAAATGCTTTTCCTAGATTTCCTGCAATTAATTTACTAAAGAAGTACGAACCTGTAAAAGCTATTCCAGCAATTATCATCATCTCTATTATGAATTGGAACATTATTATTGCCTTCGACTTTCCAATAGAAAGTAATATTCCAATTTCTCTTCTTCTTTCCTTTATACTCATAAAAACAATAATATTAATAATGCTAATACTTACAATAATAGCTATAACAATTAAACTTATAATTAGTGTACTTGAATTATCTACTGATTCCTCTGTATTTTGATAAACTTCATCATCTGCATATATATTAAAGTTTTTCCAGTTTATATCCTTGATACTTTTTACTTCTTGAATAATGCTATCTAAATTTTCTGGATTTGACACATAAAAGTCAACAACATCAAATACTCCATTTCCTGCATCATCATAATTTACATATAGTTTGTTTGCTAAATCATTACTTAAAAATACATAATCATTATATTCAAAGTATGCTGCTAAATCATAAATTTTCTTGCCATCACTATCATCTACTGCATCTGTTATTACTCTAAATATACCAATAATTTTGACATCTACAAACGGATCGTCATTTTGTGGATCATTTACAACTGTTAAAGTATCACCTATTTTCAAATTATTCTTTTTAGCATAAGCATCACTTACAATAATTGAGTTTTCTGTATCTTCAGTAATATGTTCTCCTTCTACTAATTCAAATATATTGGAAATAAAATAATTGCTATATTTTGAATTTATATTTGTAATGCTCATAGTGTGCGAGTCTACTTCATCCCATCCTACAAGGTCATCTTTTGAATGTGGTATGTATTTTCCATCTTTTAAGACACAAGCTATGGATTCAACTGTTGCATTATAACCACTTATTCCTTCAATACTTCCAATTTCTTTTATCATATCTTCTGTTATAGCATCTGATTTTAGATATGTATTGCCCTTTTCATCTGTTTCCATTTCTCCTGAACCATAGTTTCTTTCTATTGAAAAACTTGTACCTGTTGCCTCTTTAAATTCTTCTGTTTTTTGTTCTTCAGCATTTAATACTGCTATTCCAGATAAAGTAAGTGTTACAACCATAAAAAGAATTAACAACAGTAAAATACTGATTTTCCATTTTCTAAATAGATATAAAAAACTTCTTTTCAATAATCCCATCTTTCTTTCCTCCTTCGCCTTATTTTTTATATTTGTAAAATGGATTTAAGGTGAATTTAAGATGTAGTTTTAATAAAGCTAAAAAATAGATAGATTTTACTCTATCTATTTATGGTAATACTATTGTAAATAACACGCCTCTTTTTGTATTTTCAACTTTGTACGAAATATTATGATAATCAAAAATTGTCTTTGTAATGTATAATCCTAATCCACTTCCTCCTGTGTTCCTACTTCTAGCTTTGTCTACTCTAAAAAATGGATTAAATAATTGTTTCAAATCTTCTTTTTCTATATGTATTCCTGTATTTTCTATTTTCATAACTTTATCATTAAAATCAATAAATACCTTTTCATTTTTTGGAGAATAAATTACTGCATTTCCTACAACATTTGATATTGCATTTTCAAGTAATCTTTCATCTCCTGTAAATTCGTAATTATCTTGAATATCTGTTATTATTTCTATTCCTTTATCTTCAGCAATACCTTGATATTTTCTATATGCCTTTTTTATAATATTTGTAAAATTAAGATTTTTCATGTTTAACTTAAAATTTTCATCTTTCATCATTGCAACAGATAAAATTTCTTTTATTAAATTTTCCATTTCATTTGCAACTTTTAGAGAATGTTTTAAATATTTTTTCTTATCTTTATATTCTCCAACCTCACAAATCATTCCCTCTAACTCACCTTTTATGATAGTAAGAGGTGTTTTTAATTCATGTGATACTGCTCTGAAAAATTCCGTTTGTAATTTCTCTCTTTCCTTTTTTTTTTCAATATCTTTTTGTAATTGTTTATTTGCGACTGTAAGCTCATTTAATGTTTCATTTAACCTTTTAGCCATAGTATCTAAATTATTTGCTAAAATTCCTATTTCATCAGTTCTAGATGTATTACATCTCCATGTCATATCTAATTTTGTTAATTTTTTAGAAATATTACTTATATCTATAACAGGTTTAGTAATTACTCTGGAAATAATTTGTGCAGAAATGATAGATATTACGAATATTAGTAAAAGTATTGCAGGTGTAATCTTTAAAAATGTTACCATTATTTGATTTACTATACCTTCTGAAACAGATAAAGATAATATATAGCTTTCATTTGAATCTATAAAAGTAACTCCACTTGAAATCGTCTGTGTTGTTCCTTCTTCATTTGTTGCTTCTCCGAAACGATAAACTGTATCATTTCCTTTTAATTCTGCATTTGCACTATAATCTATACAAAAATTATATATTTCATTTATTCCCTCTTCTAAACTCTTATTTTCCAATTCAGATACTAAATTTTTTATTTCTTCAGTATAATTTGAAAGTGTAACACTTCTATAATTGTTTGGCATGACTTTCATAACAATAGCATACATAATGATTCCTAGAAGTATAAATACGCATGTCATCATTAAAAATATTTTTATAGCTAAACTACTTTTTATCTTCTTTAACAATTCTATATCCCACCCCTCTAACAGTTTCTATATAATCATATCCTAGTTTTTTGCGAATATTTTTAATGTGCGTATTTACTATCTTGTCATCTCCATAGTAATCATAGTTCCATATTGAATTTAAAATGTTATCTCTTGTAAATACTTTGCCTTGATTTTCCAAAAATAGCTTTAATATTTCATATTCTCTATATGTTAATGGAATCTTTTTATTATCAACAAATACTTCGTAATTTTCTATATTTAAAACCAGATTCTTATATTTCAAAATACTAACATTTTCTTTTCTATTATCTGTTCTTCTTAAAATGGCTTCTATATGCTTTAATACTATGGGCATTGAAAAGGGCTTTGTGATATAATCATCTGCTAGTTTATCAAATCCTTTTAATTGACTTTCCTCATCTGTTAGTGCTGTTAAAATAATAATTGGTACATTACTATTCTTTCTTATCATTTCACATACTACAAAACCATCAATTTTAGGCATCATGATATCTAATAAAACTAAATCAAATTTATCCTTTTGTATAATATTTATTCCATCTAACCCATCATCTGCTGTTTCTACTTTATATCCAGCATTTTCTAAAAATGCTTTTATTATATTTTGTATATCTTTTTCATCTTCTACCACTAATATCTTTTTCATAGATTATCCTCCGAATAAGATTATACAACTTAATTGTGTAGTTTTGATGAAGTTATATTAATTTTATAAATTTAAACAAAATCAAAACGAGAGCTACTATTTCTAGTAACTCTCTATATAAAATAAAAGGGGATGTTTTGTACTATCTATAAATAGTATTTGTTGTATTATAGTAACTTTTCTATATTTTGTCAAATTTTAATTTTATTCTTTAAATCTTAGGTATTAATACATAAACAAAACCAATAGCACCTATAACCAT
>CALXKE010000010.1 GCA_944388805.1 uncultured Clostridia bacterium
TCAGGTATTTTAGATAAGTGCATTATTTTTACAAAAAATGTTGGGATTTTTTTCACCCCAACATTTATTATAGAACCGTTTTAATAACGGAGCTAAATGGGCCTAATCCCAACGGTTCCAAATTGTCATTAATCAAACATATCCTCCATAGCATACATACCAGGTTGTTGGTTAACAATAAATTCAGCAGCTCTTAAGGCACCTTCTGCAAATACATTTCTAGAATAACTCGTATGTTTAATTTCAAAAGTTTCAAAATTACCAATAAATTGAACAGAATGTTCTCCAACAATATTTCCGCCTCTAATAGAAGACATACCAATTTCATTTTTATCTCTTTTTTCATGTTTATCATGTCTGTTATATTCACAATGAAGTGTATTTCCTAAGGATTCATTGATACTATCTGCTAACATTTGAGCAGTACCACTTGGACTATCGACTTTTCTATTATGATGTGCTTCAATAATCTCAATATCTGTGTTTTTTAAAAGTGGTGCAAGCCAAGAAACAATTTTTTTCATAAGCATAATGTCAAAAGACATATTGGCAGATTTAAAGATAGGAATTGTTTTACTTGCTTCTTCGATAATCTTTGTTTCATCTTCTGTAAATCCAGTTGTGGCAATAACCATTGGTATTTTATTTGTTTTTGCATAATTTAATATATTTAGTGTTGCAACAGGAAGCGAAAAGTCAATGATGACATCTGGTTTTATATTAATATCTTCTATTTCTGTGAAAATTGGAAATTTAGAATCAGAATAACTTAATTTGTCAAATCCGCCAATAACTTGCATGTTTTCATTTTCTTCTACTAAATTACATACTACATTTCCCATTTTTCCATTACAACCATTTACAAATACATTTAACATTTGATACCTCCATATTTAATAAAATTTAATATTATGTTTTCAATTTGTATTTTTTACTATATATTTGTTATTTATATTATTTTAAAATTCATTGATTTTATTTGTATTAATCTAATTAATCTAATTTTTCTAGTTCTTCAATTAATTTTTGCTCTTTATCACTACTCATTTTGGTAAGTGGTAATCTAGGTATTCCATAGTGATAGCCAATATGATTTAAAGCAGCTTTAACAGGAATAGGGTTAACCTCTGAGAATAAAGCTTTTATTAAAGGTAAAGCATTTAATTGCATTTTTGTAGCTTTTTTAATATTACCATCAAAAAAGTTTTGAACCATGTCATGTGTATATTGAGGTTTTACATTTGATAAAACAGATATGACACCAAGTCCGCCTAATGATAATATTGGTAGTATTTGATCATCATTTCCTGAATAGATATGTAAATTATCTCCACATAAATGTGCAATTTCAGCAACTTGTGATAAATTGCCACTTGCTTCTTTAATAGCAACAATGTTATCAATTTTAGATAATTCTAAACAAGTTTCTGGTAAAATATTGACACCAGTTCTACTTGGTACACTATATAAGATAATTGGTAAAGATACGCTTTCAGCAATTACCTTATAATGTTCAATTAATCCTTTTTGAGTACATTTGTTGTAATAAGGTGTAACGATTAAAAGTCCATCAACACCTAAAGCTTCTGCTTTTTTAGAATTTTCAATAACCTTCATTGTGTTATTTCCACCAGTACCTGCAATAATTGGCACTCTTCCATTAGCCGTTTTGACAGCACAAGAAATTGCAGTATCTTTTTCTTCTTCTGTCATAGTAGAAGATTCTCCTGTTGTACCACATACGATAATGGCATCTACGCCATTTTCAATTTGAAAATGAATAAGTCTTTCAAATTCTTTAAGATTGACACCGTTTTCATCAAAAGGTGTACTGATAGCTGTTCCACAGCCTTTGAATAAAATTTTTTTCATAAAAATCACCTGATTTTCTTAAATAATAGATAAAAAATATAATTATATTTTTTATACATTGCCATTATATTACAAAATGTATAAAAAGAGAATAGAAAATGAAAACTTTATTTTTCATATTCAACAAAAAAACGTTTCTAACCTAAGAAACGTTTTTATATATAAAACAAATTTTTAAAATCGTATTATTAATAAACTAAAGAAGACATAAGCATATCTGAAAGCTTTTTTCATAAACATTCTAGATTTTATAACTTCTAAGGTTTCGGAAACAGCACAATATTTATCAACAAAAGTTAAAATCAATCCTTCAACTGATGTAGGGAATTGCATTGTTACAGGCCACATGTGGGTAAGAATCATATCTTTTTCTTTTTGACTCAAATCAAATAATTTACTTGCATTTGCACAAGCTGTTTTTCCATGAGTGAAAGCATGTAATCCTTTTCTGCCAGGTTGACGAACACGCCAGTCATATAGGAATAAGTCATGTAACATGGCTGCCCTTGTGGCTGATATATAATCTAAATGGTATTTTTTGCATATTAAATAACAATAATAAGAAACCATATAGCAGTGGTCAAAACAGGTAGTTTCGTAATGTTGTCTATACTTTTTCATTTCTTGTACGGTCTTATTATTTACTAATTCTTCAATAATATTTAAAAATTCTTTATTACTTATAGAATTACATTCTTTCATTTCTTTTTTCATAAAAACCCCTTTTTTATTTTATGATTCTGAGAAATGCTTGTTATTATATAGGAAAATTCGATTTTATCTGGTTGTTAATCAGATTTTTCAGTATGTAACAAGGTCAAATTTCCTATTTAAGTAAATATTTATCTCTACCTTTTATTATACCATAAAATGCAAAAATAGTAAATGAAAATTTTCTTAAATTATTGAAGAAAAATGAGAATTATACTATAATAAATAAAGAGAGAATAGGAATAGACAAGTATGTGAAAAATAAAGAAAGGAGATATGTATATTTATATATACATTAAAAGATTATGAAAGTATTAGGTAATATAATGATAGATGGAGAAAATAAAATATTAGGTGTGGAAAAAGAGGGAGACTTATATAAATATGTTTTAGGAAATGAGGTTGTTGGTGCTTTTAATCCAGATGTGATGGCAGATTCATTAATTGTATTTAGGGAAAATACAATAGAAAATGAATTATCTGACCAAATTAGGGATGAGATAACACAGATTATCGAAACAGTAGGAAAAGAAGAAATTTTAAAAACAGAACCAGAAAAAGAACAAGAAGAAAATGTTTATGGAGAAGAAATGGAAGATGAAGAAGAATTACAAATGGAGGAAACTGATGAAGAACTAGAAGGAGAAGAGGAAGAAAAAGAAGAAAAAGATGAAGTGCAAGAGGAAGAAGATAAAGAAGAGAAAATAGAAAATACAACAGGTGATATACAAATAAAACAAGAAGTAGACATGGATACAATGGCTACAGATATGGACTCACTAGGAGAAAAATTAGAAAAGGCAGGAAAAATTAAAGGTACAGACGAAAAACATGGAAAGCTAGGAATTGTGGAATCAGACGACCTAGAGAATTTAAGAGATGAAAATGGAAATAAATTACATGGACATTCATCAAGATATGAAGCTGTTGTTATAACAAATAAAACAGGAAAAGATGGAAAACCAATTGTTAGAACTTTAGATTTAGAAAATGATACGCAAGAAGGAACCAATCCAACAGAGCAAAACTACCAAGTAAGCCAGAACAAGAATCAAACTTTAGAAAAAGGAGATGTTTTAACAAGACTAAAAGTGCAAGGACAAGAAACAATTGGAATCGAAAAAGGGCCATATGGAGAAGTAGAAGTGTATCATTCAAGTGATAAAACAATAGGTGGAAATGGTATTGAAGGAAATAAAAGTTTAGATAAGCAACTAGAAACTTCAAATTCGAAAAATCCAGTAGAAGGTATGGATGAACAAACACAAAAATTATCACAAGAATATCAAGATGGATATCGTTCAGTAGAAGCTTCATATCAAGAAGCAAAACAACATGAAAATGATAAGGGAGAACCATGTGAAGAATTACGAGTAGAAGATATGGATGGAGATCCAAATACATCAAATCATAACCATATAGATGATACGGTAGAAAAATTAATGCAAAATGAAGAAATTGCTGATACATTTACGGAAAGAGAAGTTAGAGGAATGGTCGAAAGAGCATGGGATAATGAGAAAGATAATAAAACTCTAGAAGAATTTCAAAGGGATGTAGAAAGAAAAGTAGAATTAGATGCTGAAAATATGCAGAGAAAAAGGTAAAATTTATTAAAAATCTATTAAATTTTACTAAAAAAGTTGCAATATTTTACCAATAATAGTATAATATAAAAGGTAGTATAATAATATATAGAAAGTATATTAAAAGAGAGGTAAAAAAATGGATTATTTATATATACTAAGAGAAGCTTTAGTATGGACGGTAACAATATTTTGGTTATATCAAGTTGTTGTTAGTTTATGTTCTTTAGTAAAATTAAAGGATAAACCTTTAAAAGTAAAGAAAGACCATCGTTTTATGGCAATTATACCAGCACATAACGAAGAAGCAGTGGTAGGAAATTTAATTGAGAGTTTAAAAAATCAAACATATAATAAAGATTTATATGACATATATGTCATTGCAGATAACTGCACAGATAACACAGCAAAAATTGCAAAAGAAGCTGGTGCAATTGTTTACGAAAGATTTGATGAAACTAAGAAAACAAAAGGATATGCCTTAAATTGGTTTTTACAACAAAAAATTGCAGAAGATGCACCATATGATGCTTTCTTTGTATTTGATGCAGATAATATCGTTGACAAGAACTTTATAAAAAATATGAATAAAAAACTATGCCAAGGAGAAGATGTTGTACAAGGTTACAGAGATATTAAAAATCCATCTGATAACTGGATAACAGCAGGATATGCAATATTTTATTGGCAAATGCATAGATTTTATCATTTAGCTAGATATAATTTAGGATTATCACCATTATTAAATGGTACAGGATTTATGGTAAAATTTGATGTTATCAAACCACAAGGTTGGGATACAGAAACATTAACAGAAGATATTGAATTTTCTTTAAAAAGAATTATAAAAGGTAAAAAACTAGGTTGGGCAACAGATGCTATCGTATATGATGAACAACCTACAGGATTTAGACAAAGTTGGTCACAAAGAAGTAGATGGACAGTTGGTCATATTCAATGTATAAAAAGATATACAAAGGAATTAGCAATAGCTGCAAAAGAAAACAAAAAAATGATAAATCTTGACGGTTTATTATATATTGTTGGAAGTATACCAATGTTTATTATAACGATTGCATTATTATTAACAAACTTTATTATGTATAATTCAGCATCTATTACAACAGCAGAATTAATTAAAAACTTAATTATGTACTTGGTTCCAACATTTGTATTACCAATATTTGTAGGAATATTTGCAATGTGGCTAGATGGAAGAAAGATAAAGCCAATGGCAAAAGGATTACTATGTTATCCACTATTTTTATTAACATGGATATGTATAAACTTTAAGTGCTTATTTATTAGAAATACTTCATGGGAGAAGATAAACCATGTAAGAAGTATAAAAATAGCAGATGTTTCTGATAATCACGAAGCACAGACAGAAAAAGAATTAGTTTAAAATAAATAGAATAAATTAAAAAAGATAAGTGGACGTTTTAAATGTTGTTTAACAATAACAATAATAATGTTCCACTTATTATTAGTTGAAATAAGAAATAATAGTGAAAGGATAAGTATAGATGGAACAACTAAAAAAGATTGACAAAAAAAATAAATATATACATATAGGAATTATTTTATTAGGTATTGTGTTTATTTGTCTAGCAGCATTCCATGAAGATATATGGTTTGATGAGAGCTATTCAGTAGCTATTGCAAAACATAGTTTTAGTGAAATATGGAATATAACAGGAAATGATGTTCATCCGCCTTTATATTATTGGATGTTACATATTGTATGGATGATTTTCGGAAACCAAAATATTGCTTTTCGATTATTTTCTGTTCTAGCAATTGCCATTTTGGGGATATTGGGTTATACCCATATACGAAAAGATTTTGGAGAAAAAGTAGGAATACTATTTTCATTTTTAGTCTACTTTTTACCAGTTATGTGTACATACAGTCAAGAAATTAGAATGTATTCATGGTCATGTTTAATTGTTACCATATTAGCAATTTATGGATATAGACTATATAAAAATATAAAAGAAAAAACAACTTTAAAAGTACAGAATAAAAATTTAATCATTTTTGGCATTTTTAGTATAGCAGCATGTTATATACATTATTATGCATTAGCGGCAGCAGGATTAATTAATTTTATGCTACTGGTATATCTAATGAAAAATAGGAAAGAAAATACGAAACTATTACGAAATTTTATAATTTTAGCAGTAGTACAAATTATTTTATATATTCCATGGTTAATATATTTAAAAGGACAAGTTGCTCATGTAGAATCAGGTTTTTGGATAACCCTAGAATTAAGAACATTCATAGAAGTTATCAGTTTCCAATTTAGAAGACAGTTAGATACAAATTTTAGTTTTGATGTAAACACAATTATTACATTAATTGCATCTTTGGCTATGTATGTATATATTGGATATAGAATTTATAGGGCAAAAAAAGAAAAAGAAATTATACTTCCAGGAGTATTATCTATAGTAACATATATATTGGTCATTTTGGCGGTACTTATTATTTCATTTATGACACCAATTTTATATGCAAGATATTTAATTGTTATTACAGGATTATATATATTTGGTTTAGCATTTTTTATGGCAAAAGAAAAAAGAAAATGGATAACAGGAATGGTATGTGCTATTATTTTAATTCTAGGAATTATTAGTAATGTAACCAATATGACAATCAATTATGATGATAGCAATATGAAACAAATTGATTATCTAAAAGAAAATGTACAACCAGATGATATTTTTATTTATTCTAATATAGGAAATGGTGGAGTGATTGCAGCATTTTTCCCAGACAATAAACAATATTTTTATAATGGTGAATTTTGGGATGTAGAAGAAGCGTACAAAGCCTATGGGCCAGGAATGGAAATTATTTATAATTATGAAGATATATTAAAGGATTATCATGGAAGAATTTGGCTAATAGATTCAGGTGATCATAGTTTGTATGATTCATTTCCGAAAGAGGGATTAACAACAATTATTGAACCGACAGAGTTTAAAACTAAATATCAAAATTATGTGTATACATTTGTATTATTGGAGAAAGAATAATGAAAAAAGGGAAATAGGATATGAAAAAAAATGAAAACCAAAAAGCTTTAATCATTAATATATTTACTTTTGTCATTTTAATGATTACTATATATTTGGCATACCAATTTTATCAAAGTAATAATTTTAATGGTTTTATTCGAAGTGAAACAAATTTGAATGTATCAGAGTTTAAAAGAGATAAAAAAGTAAAATATTCTGATATCAATAGTTATAAAATAACATCAAACGATTTTAATGATGCAATGTTTTCAAAAGAAGTACAAGTAAAGAAAAATACACCATATAAAGTGACTTGTATGATAAAAACAAAAGGGGTTCAGGCAGATAGAAATACATCGAGTATTGGAGCACAAATAGCCATTTCTAATACAGTAGAAAGGTCTGTGGCGATTAGCGGAGATAACGATTGGCAAAAAGTAGAATTTATATTTAATTCAAAAAATAGGGAGACAGTTGATATTGTTTTTCGACTAGGAGGAACAGAAGGAAATGCGAAAGGTGAAGCTTGGTTTTCTGATTTTAAAATAGAAGAAGGACAAAGCGAAGATGATAGTAATTGGAAATTCGCTTGCTTTATTTTTAAAAATACAAATGTCACGATTGATAATAAAGATATTAATATACAGGTAACTGATACAGATATTACAGATATTAGTAATACAATAGAGCGATTTGAAGAATCTTGCAATACTTTATCAGAAGGAAAAATGACAGCAGATTGTGATATATATGAAATACAAGAACCAATTACGTCTTTATCTTATGATGACGAATTTGGTTATTATGTTGCGCCAGAAGATGTAGAAAAACAAATTAGAGATGTTATCAATCAGCATAATTATGATCATATTTTTGTTGTTGTAAGATTAGGGAATGAAGAATATGAAAATGATATTGAGATTAAAGATTGGATTGGATTAGGGTCTATGGATTATTATGGGATTGGATTTTCTAATATTCGATTACCAAATAGTTCGAAAAGTTATATATATAAGTATGATGTAAGAGTGAATCAATTTCCAGAAGAAGTATTTTTACACGAATTTCTACATTCATTGGAAAGAACAGCAAAAGAGTATGGATATACTATACCGGCATTGCATGACTATAAAGACTATGGGTATGAAAATGAATATTTAGTAGGACAAAGAGAATGGTATAAAGATTATATGAATCAAGAAATATATACATCAAATGGATATGTGGGATTACCAAATGAAATATATACATTAAAACCTGCCAAGAAATCAAATTTTGAATATGCAAATGAGTTAGAAATTTATACAGAACCACAAAATATCTTTGAAGAAATTAGAGGCATATTTGAAAATTTATTTACAAATATAGGACTTATCATAGGAAAGACATAAAAAATGTCCTTTTTGGGACGTTTCTGTTTGGAACATTAAAAGAAAAACATTAAGGAGGAACCATGAAAGTATCAGAATTTAATTATGAATTACCAGAAGAATTAATTGCACAAACACCAATAGAAAAAAGAGATGAATCAAGATTAATGGTTTTAAATAGAAGCAAGCAAACGATTGAACATAAAACATTTAAAGATATTATTGACTATTTAGAACCAGGTGATTGTTTGGTAAGGAATAACACGAAAGTTATTCCAGCCAGAATTTATGGAAAAAAAGAAACAGGAGCAAAAGTAGAATTTCTATTACTAAAAAATATAGAAGGAGATATTTGGGAAACAATTGTAAGACCAGGGAATAAACTTCATGTAGGAACTAAAGTGATTTTTGGTGATGGATTATTAACAGCTGAAATTTTAGAAATCATGCCAGGAGGTACAAGAAAAGTTAAATTCTCATACAAAGGCATATTTAATGAAATATTAGATAAAATAGGATTAATGCCATTACCACCATATATTCATGAAGAATTAAAAGATAATGATAGATATCAAACAGTTTATGCCAAATATGATGGATCAGCAGCAGCACCAACAGCAGGTTTACATTTTACACCAGAATTATTAAAGAAAATAGAAGAAAAAGGTGTCAAAATTGCTAATGTAACACTACATGTTGGTATTGGAACCTTTAGACCTGTAAAAGAAGAAAATGTAGAAAATCATGAAATGCATACAGAACATTTCTATATTAAACAAGAAGATGTTGACAAAATTAACGAGACAAAAAGACAAGGAAAAAGAGTGATTGCCGTTGGAACGACTTCTTGTAGAGTATTAGAAACGATTGCAGATGAAAATGGATTGGTAAAAGAAACAGAAGCAGATACCAGTATCTTTATTTATCCAGGCTATCATTTTAAATGCTTAGATGGATTAATTACCAATTTCCATTTACCACAATCTACTTTATTAATGTTAGTATCTGCCTTAGCTGGAAAAGATTATATTATGAAAGCATACAATGAAGCAGTAAAAGAGAAATATCGATTTTTTAGTTTTGGAGATGCCATGTTTATTCAATAAGTTTATAAACAAGAATTAAGTAGGTGATAAAATGAAAATAAGAAAAGCCAAAAAAGAAGATATGAAGGATATACAAGATTTAAGATATTTGCTTGCAAAATATGATAAATCTTTAGGATTAGATATTGTTGTAACTGAATGGGGATATACGGAAGTAGGAAAAAAGGATTTGGAGTATTTTTTAAATGAGCAATATATTTATGTAGCAGAAGAAAATGAAAAAATTGTTGGATTTATAACGGCAGAAATATTAAAGAAAAAAGTATGGTATAATGTACAATTAGGTTCAATAAATAATATATTTGTTTTGGAAGAATATAGAAATCAAGGAATTGGTAAAGCATTAATGAAAACAATGATAGACACTCTAAAAGAAGCGGGAATAACCAATGTTCAACTAGATACATACAACAAAAATAGTAATGCAATAAAATTTTATGAAGGATTAGGATTTGAAAAGTGTAATCTTCAAATGCTATATCAAGCAGATAAGAATAAAACAAATCCAAAAAAATTGAAATACCAAAAAAGCCAATAAAGAAAAAAAGGAGGAACCATGAGACCAGCAGTAACATATGAGCTAATACATGAATGTAAACAAACAGGAGCAAGAAGAGGTGTTATTCATACACCTCATGGAGATATTCAAACACCAGTATTTATGCCAGTAGGAACACAAGCTACTGTAAAATCAATGACACCTGAAGAGCTAAAAGATATGGTAGGAGCACAAATCATATTATCAAATACCTATCATTTATATCTAAGACCAGGACAAGACATTGTAAAAGAAGCAGGTGGTCTTCATAAGTTTATGAAATGGGACAGACCAATTTTAACAGATAGTGGTGGATTTCAAGTCTTTAGTTTGGGAGATTTAAGAACGATTTCAGAGGAAGGTGTAGAATTTAAATCTCATTTAGATGGAAGTAAACATTTCTTTTCACCAGAAAGTGTTATGAAGACTGAAGAAGACTTAGGTGCAGACATCATAATGGCTTTTGATGAATGTGTTGAATATCCAGCAAGTTATGAATATACAAAACAATCTATGGAAAGAACCACTAGATGGGCTAAAAGATGTAAAGAAGCACATAAAACAGAAAATCAAGCACTTTTTGGAATTATTCAAGGTGGATTTTATGAAGATTTAAGAGAGCAAAGTGCAAAAGAATTAATTGAATTAGATTTACCAGGATATGCGATTGGTGGTATTAGTGTAGGAGAGCCAAAAGAAGAATTTTTGAAAATGCTTCGATTTACAACACCATTAATGCCAAAAAATAAACCAAGATATTTAATGGGAGTGGGAACACCAGATTATTTAATAGAAGCAGCAATTGCAGGAATTGATATGTGTGATTGCGTATTACCTACAAGAATAGCCAGAAATGGAACAGCATTAACATCTCACGGAAAAGTTGTAGTTAGAAATGCAACATATGAAAGAGATTGGAATCCATTAGATGAAGAATGTGATTGTTATACTTGTAAAAATTATTCAAGAGCCTACATTAGGCATCTTATCAAAGCAAACGAGATTTTAGGGGTTAGATTATTATCAATACATAATTTAAGATTCTTGACTAATTTAATGGAAAAGGTTAGAATAGAAATAGAGAGAGATAATTTAGCTACTTTTAGAGATGAATTTTATAAAAAGTATGGCTATCAACTTGAAAAGTAGGAGGGTGTATATGAATTTATTAGATGAAGATTTTTCAAACAATAAAAATAATAAGACAAAAAATATTATAAAAATAATAATTATATTTATAGTAATAATTGTCATAGCAATTATAGGAATTCTCTCATATATGATGTATTTGGAAAGTACAGTTTTACGTGTATATGTTAATAATACTGAAAATGCAAATGTCAAAAATCTATTGGTATTTGAAGAAGATGGAACAATATATGTTCCAGTAAGAGCAATAGCTACTTATTTGGGATATAATAGTTATAGTGGAGAGTATAGCAATAGATCTGAAGATAATAGTAAATGTTATGTGGAATGTAAAGAAGAAGTAGTAAATTTAACATTAAATTCTAATAAAATATATAAGCTAAATTTGGAAGAAAATGATAATAATTATACTTATATTTATATGGATAAACCTGTCAAAGCTATTAATGGAGATTTGTACATTACTACAGATGGTATGCAAAAAACGTTTAATACCACTTTTGTTTATAATCAAGAGAGAAATAGAATTATGATTAATACAACACCATATTTAGTTACAAGTTATGCAAATACTGTTTTAAATTATGGATATACAAAATTGAGCGAAACATTTTCAAATGAAAAAGCAATTATAAAAGATATGCTTGTTGTTACAGATGGTAGATATTACGGAGTAATTAATCTGACAGACGGAACAGAAATTTTAGAATGTAAATATGACAATATCACATATCAAGAAGCAACTGGAGACTTTATTGTGTCTAGTAATAATAAGGTCGGAATTATGGGAACAGATAAGAGAACAAAAGTTGATATTAATTATGATAGTATAGAATTAATGGATTATGATGCAGGATTATATTTGGTAGAAAGAAATAACCAATACGGAGTAGTAGATTTAAACGGAAACAATATTATATATGCAGAAAATGATCAAATTGGAGTAGATATATCTAAATTTGATGAAAATGATTTAAAAACAGGATATATTTTAGTAGATAATTTGATTCCTGTTATGAAAAATAATAAATGGGGATTATTTGACTTGAAAGGAAATCAAGTTGTTAATTTTGAATATGATAGTTTTGGTTATATTGCAAGTAATAATAGAGATGCAACAAATCTATTAGTAATACCAAGTTATAATGTGATTGTTGCATGTCTTAATAATCGTTATACGTTACTGAATGCTTCGGGAGAACAGCCAATTAGAGCATTTGTTGATGACATTTATATGGTAATTAGTGGAGGAGAGAAACATTATGAAATGAATGCTAATAATAAGACTTATGATGTAGAAGAATATTTAGATAGATTAGGTGTGCTAGAATCTACATCAGATAGTAATAATACTACAAACACCTCATCTAATAATACAACCACAAATAGTAATGAAAATAATAATGAAGTAAATAATGAAGCGACTGAGGAAAATAGTGAAGAACAACAAAGTAATGGGGAAAATCAAAATAGTGAAGAACAACAAGAAATTGAATAGTAAAGTACGAGGAAAAATATATGTAAGCAATATAAAAGCTGATTTTCCTGTACAATAAGAAAAGAAGGGAATATTTGCTTAAACTTTAAGTAAATATTCTCTATTCTGTTAATAACAAAGTTCTTGTTTTTGACCAGTCATACCAATAGAAAAAAATGCAAAAATAGTATATAAATATATAAGGCATAATTTATAGAGAAAACAGGAAAGAGGTATTAAGTGAGTAACGTATACATAGTAGCAAATGGAATATATTTTCCTAAGAAGCAAATAGAAAATTGTGAATTAGAAAAAATATTAAATTTAGAAAATGGATACATCGAAAAAAGAACAGGAATAAAAAATAGATATTATGCAATAAATGAATCCATACAAGATATGGCAGTAGAGGCTTCAAAAGCACTTTTTTCTTCAAAAAAAGAAAAAGAAGGAATAGATCTCATTATAACAGCAACAACAAGTACAGATATGTTAATGCCAGGAATATCAAATTATGTGCAAAAAAAATTAGAAATTTCTCCATGTATATGTTTAGACATATTGGCTGGATGTGGAGGATATATAAATGCATTTGATATTGCCAAAGCATATATGGATTCACGAAATATAAAAAAATCTTTAATTATTGGTGTAGATAAATTATCTCAAATTATTGATAAACAAGATGTAGGAACAACAATTGTGTTGTCTGATGGTGCAGGAGCAACACTAATAGAAAAAGAAGCAACAAGTACTCATCAAAAAATATATACATCTAATATTAAAGCAGAGCCAGACAAAAATAATATTTTAATATATCAATATGGAAAAAACGTATATATGAATGGAAAAGAAGTATACAAATATGCAGTTACAAAAACAGTTGAAAATATAAATGAATTACTAGAAAAAGCCAATATATCATTACAGGATGTAAAATATATAGTAGCACACCAGTCAAACTTGAAAATTATGAAAGCCATTGCATCAAGATTACATATAGATATGGAAAAGATGTATACAAATATACAAGAGAGAGGAAATACTTTTTGTGCCAGTATCCCAATTGCTTTGTATGATATGCAAAAAAGTGGACTTTTAAGATCAGGGGATAAAATTATTCTATTGGGATATGGTGGAGGATTGAATACAGGAAGTATTTTGATGGAAATATAAGAAAGGCGTGCGTTAACGAAATCAAAGATTTCGACGCACACATGTGAAGACTGCTTCGCAGTACTTCACGAATATAAGAAGCCTAACCTTGTTGTATATGGAAAAATCCACATAAGGTCAAGATAAAAGTCGATTTTTCCTATACAATAAAAAATATAAGTAATTGAAAATAAATTATATAAAAAGAAAGGATGAAGAAAAAATGAAAAGAGCATTTTTATTCCCTGGACAAGGTGCACAAGTAGTAGGAATGGGAAAAGATATTTATGAAAAATATGATGAAGCTAAAAAAATTTATGATGAGGCCTCAAACATATCTGGAATCGATGTAAAAAAACTTTGTTTCGAAGGTCCAGAAGAAGAGCTAAATAAAACAGAGAATACACAAATTGCTATATTGACAACAAGTTTAGCAATATTAGAAGTTTTAAAGGCAAAAGGTATAGAAGCAGATATTGCAACAGGATTAAGCTTAGGAGAATATGGAGCATTAATCTATGCTGGAATCATTAGTTTTGAAGATGGAATCAAGCTAATTCAAAAAAGAGGTTATTACATGGGAAATCTTTTACCTGATGAGAAGTTTTCTATGGCAGCGATTATTGGATTAGATTCAGGAAAAATAGAAGAAGTTTGTAAAGAAATTGCTAAGAAAAATAAATTTATTGTTGTTGCAAACTATAATTGTAGTGTACAAACGGTTATATCAGGACAAGAAGATGCTATTAATGAGGCAATGGAAACATTAAAGGCACAAGGTGCAAAAAGAGCCATCAAATTAAATACAAGTGGACCATTCCATACAATAAAATTAGAAAAAGCAAAAGAAGCGTATGAAAAAGAATTGGTAAATATTGATTTTCATCTTGATACAAAGACGAAGGTTATAAAAAATATTGATGGTACATATTATACTGAAAATGATAATATAAAAGAAATCTTAGCAAATCATATCGTTAGCCCAGTAAGATTTGATAAAGCAATTAAATTAATGGAAAAAGAACAAGTTGAAGAATATTTAGAAATTGGACCAGGAAGAACTTTAACAGGATTTGTAAAGAAAGATAATAAAGAAGCGAAAACATTTAATATAAATAATGTAGATAGTTTAGAAAAATATTTAGAAGAACAAATGTAATGCAGAGGGGGCCTCTGACATAAAAGAGAAAGAAAGGAAGAAGAAAGATGGAAGAAAATAAGACTGTATTTGTAACAGGAGCTTCAAGAGGAATTGGAAAAGAAGTTGCCTTAAAATTTGCGGATAAAGGATACAATGTTGTCATTAACTATGTATCAAGTAAAACAAATGTAGAAGAATTAAAAACTGAATTTGAGAGTAAAGGTGTAAAAGCCCTTATCATGCAAGCAGATGTAACAGATAAAGATGCAATTGAAGAGTTGGTAAAAAAAGCAATTGAAGAATTCGGAAGTATAGATGTATTAGTAAATAATGCAGGTATTACCAAAGATAACTTATTAATGAGAATGAGTGAAGAAGAATTTGACAAAGTCATAGAAGTAAACTTAAAAGGAACATATATTGTCACAAAAGCAGTTACAAAATACATGATGAAAAAAAGAAAAGGAAGTATTATCAATTTATCATCAGTTGTAGGTGTAGCAGGAAATGCTGGACAATGTAATTATGCAGCATCAAAAGCTGGAATTATTGGATTTACCAAAAGTGTAGCAAAAGAATTAGCTTCAAGAAATATTAGAGCAAATGCAGTAGCACCTGGATTTATAGAAACAGATATGACTGCTGTTTTATCAGATGAAGTAAAAGAAAATATACATAATCAAATACCATTAAAGAGAATGGGAACTGCAAAAGAAGTAGCAAATTTAATTTATTTCTTAGGCTCAGATGAAAGTGCTTATATAACTGGTCAAGTGATTAATGTTGATGGTGGAATGGTAATGTGAAAAACAAATTGAAAGCAACATCTTGCACATTTTTGATATAAAATTCAAACTTCGACGTACAAAGAGTACGCCTTCAGCTTGAATTTTATATCAAAAATGCACAATATACTACTTTGAATTTGTTTTGAAAGGATGTAATTGCTAGAGAAAGCAGGGAAAAAATCCCCTGTTTTCACAGGGGATTTTTATGGATGTGAATGTTGTAGATTACAGAATTGGAATATGAAAATCCGTTTGACACAGAATATTCATAACCCAAGTCCTGTAAAACTTGGAATATTTTCTCCTGAACAACATCCCATTCATTAGATTTTAGATTGTGAAAATCCAACCTAAAATGCCGTGGCATAACATCAAAGTTTTTAAATGTTACGCCCACCAATTGTTGGAGGATTTCTGATTTAATCTTATCCTCCCTGTACTTTTCACGAAGAGCAATTGCGTCTAGGTAAAAAGACAGAAAATCATTGTTCATAAAGACACCTCCTAGGTTGTTTAATAAAAATATTATAGCATATTTTACATAAAAAACAAATTTAATGCATAAAAAGTGCATTATAGGTTATCAATTAAAAAATAGGTAAGATTTTATTGTAAATCTTACACATATTATAAAAGAAAGGAAGAGAAAGATGGAAAGAAGAGTTGTTATTACAGGATTAGGAGCTGTTACTCCAATAGGAAATAATACAAATGATTTTTGGGAAGGAATCAAAGAAGGAAAATGTGGAATTGATGAAATTACAAGATTTGATGTCACAAATTTTAAAGTAAAATTAGCAGCAGAATTAAAAGACTTTAATGCAGAAGACTATTTTGATAGAAGAGAAGCAAAAAGATTAGATAGATTTTCTCAATATGCAATGGTGGCAGCGAGAGAAGCTTGGAATGATAGTGGATTAGATAAAGAAACAGAAAATATGGAAAGAGTAGGAATTATTATTGGTTCTGGAATTGGTGGTATTGGAACAACAGAAGAAGAACATGAAAAATATATGACAAAAGGACCAGATAGAGTTTCTCCAATGTATATTCCAATGGGAATCCCAAATATGGCAACAGGAAATGTAGCAATTGATATTGGAGCAAAGGGAGAATCTATTTCTATGGTAACAGCTTGTGCTTCAGGTACACATGGTATTGGAGAAAGTTTTAGAATGATAAAACATGGATATCAAGATGTTGTATTAGCTGGTGGAACAGAAGCAGGTATTACCCCACTTGGTATAGCAGGATTTACAAATATTAAAGCATTATCAAAAGCAGAGGATAAAACAAGAGCAAGTATTCCATTTGACAAAGAAAGAAGTGGATTTGTTATGGGAGAAGGTGCTGGTGTTATTGTTTTAGAAGAATTAGAACACGCTAAAAAAAGAGGAGCTAAAATTTATGCAGAAATCGTTGGATATGGTGCAACATCTGATGCTTATCATATTACATCACCTGCTCCAGGAGGTGAAGGTGGTGCAAGAGCTATGAAAATTGCTATGGAAGAAGCACATGTAAATCCAGAAGAAATTACATATATCAATGCACATGGTACATCAACACATTTAAATGATTCATATGAGACGCAAGCTATTAAAACGGCATTAGGAGAAGAAGCAGCAAAAAAAGTAATGGTAAGTTCAACAAAAGGTCATACAGGACATTTGCTAGGTGCTGCAGGTGGTGTAGAAGCGATTGTATGTGCAAAAGCAATTGAAGAAGGATTTGTACCTGCAACCATTAATTACAAAGTACCAGATGAAGAATGTGATTTAGATGTGGTTCCAAATGAAGGAAGAAATGTAGAAGTAAAATATGCAATGTCTAATTCATTAGGATTTGGTGGACACAATAGTAGTATTTTATTGAAAAAATATGAAGGATAAGTAAATGTTTATAAATTGTTATTAATAAGAATGTTGATATATAATATTATTAAAGATTCTTGGCTATCCTGCATTCCCGTTTAACAAATTCTAAAGATCAACATTCTATAAAATAATGAATAGTAACATTTTATAACTAAATTTATAACAATTTATGTTTTGTACTTTTCAATTTAAGAAAAATGATGTAAAATGAAAACAAAAACGGAGGTAGAAATATGGATTATAAGGAAATTAAAAAATTAATGGATGATATGGGAAATTCTAAATTAGAGGAATTAGAAATTGAATTTCCAGATGGTGTAAAAATTAGTATGAAAAAAAGTGAAAAAAGAGAAGTGATTGTAGAACCACATGTCATAGAAGCAAGTGCACCAATGTCTGTTCCTGCTGTAAGACCCCAAGAAGAAAAGGGAATGGTTACAGTACCAGAAAAGAAAGAAGAAGAAAATTATAAAGTTATTAAGTCACCAATGGTAGGTACTTTTTATGCAAGTTCAGCACCAGATAAAGATCCATTTGTAAAAGTAGGAGACAAAATATCAAAAGGACAAGTTGTATGCATTGTAGAAGCTATGAAATTAATGAATGAGATTGAATCAGAATTTGATGGTGAAGTTGTAGAAATTTGTGTAAAAAATGAAGATGTTGTAGAATATGGGACGCCTTTATTTAAAATCAAATAAGCTATAATATGATGGCAAAGGTAATATATAAATGGAGGTTAATATAAATGTTAAATAAAGAGCAAATTAAAGAAATTATACCACAAAGAGAGCCTTTTTTAATGATTGATGCAGTGGAAGAATATATACCTGGAGAAAGTGCAGTAGCATATAAAAATGTTAGTGAAGATGAATATTATTTTAAAGGACATTTTCCTGGAAATCCAATTATGCCAGGAGTTTTAATAGTAGAATCTTTAGCACAAACTGGTGCGGTTGCCATTCTTTCCATGGAAGAAAATAAAGGAAAAAATGCACTTTTCGGTGGAATTGATAAATTAAGATTTAAAAGGCAAGTGGTTCCCGGAGATAGATTAAAACTAGAAGTGAAAATTATTAAGAGAAAAGGACCTATTGGAATTGGAGAGGCATTAGCAACTGTTGATGGAAAAGTAGCAGTAAAAGGTGAGTTAACTTTTGCAATTGTTTAAATATAAAAGAATTGTTACTAATTTTATAAAAAGTAAATAAATTTTAATAAATCAAAAAATTCCTTCCAAAAACTTGTAATTTTAAATATTATTGATATAATAATATATGGACATAAAACAAGAGAAAGGGAGGTTTTTTTATGTTAAAGAAAGTGGCAATACTAGCAAATGGTGGAGATGTATCAGGATTTAATGCGGTAATCAGAGCAATTAAGAAAACATGTGAAACAAATGGAATCGAATGTTATGGTTATATTGATGGATACAGAGGTCTTGTAAAAAATAATTATATCAGATTAGATGGAAATGAAATTGCTTCAGGAATATTACCAAAAGGTGGTTCAATTATTGGCTCTTCAACAAATGCCATTGTTTTCCATTATAAAGTAGAACATGAAGATGGAACGGTTACATATGAAGATTTATCAGATCAATGTGTAAAAAATGTAAAAGAAGCAGGATTTGATTGTGTATTTACATTAGGTGGAGATAGTACACAAAAATCAGCAAGAGATTTATTCTTAAAAGGAATCAATACGATTGGTGTACCAAAAACAATTGACAATGATGTTGCATGTACAGATGTTACATTTGGATATAACACAGCTGTTCATGTAGCAACTGAAGCACTAGATAGATTACACACAACCGCAGAAACACATGACAGAATCATGGTATTAGAAGTTATGGGAAGATTTGCAGGTTGGATTGCTTTGGAATCAGCTATTTCAGGAGGAGCAGATGTTGCTTTAATACCAGAAATACCATATGATATTCACAAAGCAGCAGAGGCAATTAATAAAAGAAAAGAACATGGAAAAAGATTTAGTGTTGTTGTTGTTTCAGAAGGAGCACATCCAAAAGATGCTGCACAAACAACACATTCAGCAGAAGGAATTGATAACAAAGCAGGAATCAGTGTTAAATTTGGTGGTGAAGGAAATAGAGTTGCAAAAGAACTTCAAGAATTAACAGGATTAGAGTCAAGATGTACTATTTTAGGATATATGCAAAGAGGAGGAACGCCAACAGCATATGATAGAGTTTTATCTACAAAATATGGAGCTAAAGCAGTAGAACTTGCTATGGAAGGAAAATTTGGTGTATTAACTGTTATAAAAAACGGAAAATTAGACTGTGTACCATTAGAAGTTGTGGTAGGAGAAAACAAAGAAATAGGTGCAGTTCAAGGTGGTACAGCAGAAAGTAATGTAAGATATGTAACAATGGATGATGACTTAGTAAAAACAGCAAGAGATATTGGAATTTGTTTAGGAGATTAAATCGGGATTTTGGGGACGGACTCAAAAATCCCCTAAAATCCTATACAAGAACAAAAGGGGCAGACCTAAATAATAAACTATATAAAGTTGTATTATTTGAGGTCTGTTTTTATTGTCTTAGACAACAAGGTTCTGTGATACTAGGACTGCAATCTTTGATTACTTCATTGGGTCAGGTTCTTATTTTATTACATTTATATTACATTTTAATTCTTCTTATTGAGATAATAAAATATTATTGGTATAATTTGGTTATAATAATTATTCAGAAATTGTGCATTATAAAATCAAAGTTTTCAACATGCATATAAGAAACTTAACTTTGCTGTATGCGGAAAATTTATATGTATAAAAGATAAAAATAGGTTTTTCTATGCAATAACTAAGAAAGGAATGATAATAAAATATGGAAAACTTAAAAAATGTGGAAAAGGTGGACAAGAAACAAAAAATATTTCTTATTTCAATATGTGTTATAGTAGCAATTATCGTAGTAGGACTTATTGTATATGTAATTACAAATAATGCATCAGAAAATGACAATGAAAATAAATTAGCAAATATGTATGAAAAAATGATGCAAAATGAAACATATAGCATAACATTCCAGTTAAGTGATAATAATAAATATACAGTATCAAGAAAAAGCGATGTAGCAAATATTGATACATATAATAATGGAAGTCACACAACAAATATTATCAAAGATGGAAATACGTATTTATTAATGTATAATACAAAAAGATATTATACCTATCAAAATAATGTAACAGGACTTGGAGAATTGTCAAATCAATTAAATAAAATCATTCAAAGTCAAGAGCCTGAAAGAGGACAAGAAGAAGTAAATGGTAAAAATTATCGCTATGAAGAATATAAAGGAATATCAGACTTTTTAATGAATACAGATGAAAACGTTTCGGAAGAAGATACAAATACTAGATTTTACTTTGATGGTGACGATTTAAAATATATTAGAACAATCATGGGAGATAAATCTGAATTAATTAGTGTAGATGTGTCTTATGATGTTGATGATAGTATATTTGAAATACCATCAGATTTTCAAAAAGGATAAAAAGCATGCAGAATGAAATCAAACATTTTGATGCTTTAAATAAAAATATTTTATTAAGGAGGAATTAGAACATGTCAGTAAAATTTGTTTTAAATGAAACATCATATTTTGGAAAAGGAGCAAGAGAAGAACTTGCAGGAGAAATCCAAAAAAGAGGATTTAAAAAAGTATTTTTAGTAAGTGACAAATCTTTAGTAGAGGCTGGAGTAACAGCTAAAGTTGAAGAGGTACTAAATAAAGCAAATGTTCCTTATGATTTATATGATGAGATAAAACCAAATCCAACCATTAAAAATGTAACAGATGGTGTTGAAGCTTGTAAAAATTCAGGAGCAGATTTAATTGTAGCAGTAGGTGGAGGTTCAAGTATTGATACAGCAAAAGGAATTTCAATCGTTATGACAAACCCAGATAGAGCAGATATCAAATCTTTAAATGGAGCATCTGACACAGTAAATAGAGGAATGCCTGTTATTGCTTTACCTACAACAGCAGGAACAGCCGCAGAGGTTACTATCAATTATGTTATTACAGATGAAGATGCAGAAGTAAAAATGGTATGTGTAGATCCTAATGATATTCCAATCTTAGCAATTATAGATTCAGAATTAATGGCATCAATGCCAAAAAGTCTAGCAGCAGCAACAGGAATGGATGCATTAACACATGCAGTTGAAGGATATATTACAAAAGCACATAATGAAATGTCAGATATGTTTCATATGAAGGCTATTAAAATGATATTCAAATATTTACCAGCAGCAGTTAATGACAAAGATGAAGAGGCTATTGAAATGATGGGAATGGCACAATATATTGCTGGAATGGGATTCTCAAATGTAGGACTAGGAATTGTTCATTCAATGGCGCACCAATTAGGAGCTGTATATGATACACCACATGGAATTGCTAATGCTATGCTACTTCCAACAGTTATGAGATTTAATGGAGAAGATCCAGCAACAGCACAAAGATTTAGAGAAATCTTAATGAATATCGGAAGACCAGATGCAGAACATTTAAATGACCAAGATGTGATTAATACATTTGTATGGATGATTTCAGAATTAAGTAAAACAGTAGGAATCAATACAAAAATTACAGATTATGGAGCAAAAGAAGAAGATTTTGAGATGCTTGCTGAAAAAGCTATGAATGATCCATGTAAACCAGGAAATCCAAGAGAAGTTACAAAAGAAGATTTCATAGAATTATATAGAAGAGCAGCACAATAAACAATTTTTCAGCCCTATATACAAGTGATAGGTTTTTATAAATTATTTATTACTCGGTTCAATACGATATTTAAGAATTTGTAACATAATTTCTTGAGCCTCTTTCACTCAGACCCTCACTATGTGAGTACCGTGAACATCCCTCAATAAATTATGTAACAAATTCTAAAATATCTCCAATCACATTCGTAATGAAATAATTTATAAAAACCTATCACTTGTATATAGGGCTGAATAGTTATAATTTTATGAATTTCAAAAAAACACTTGTAAAAACTAAAAAAATGTGCAATAATATTAACATAATAGAAAAAGACAATAAAAAAGAGGAGTACATTTACACATATTTTTAGAGAATAGAAGTCATTGGCTGTAAGCTTCTTAAATCATGATAAATGGAAGGTAGCTTTTTTGTTGATATTCTGAAATAATAGTAAGAATGTCCGTTTAAGCAGCGTTATAGGCTAAAGAGATATATAGCAATACTGTTTTTTTATAATTTAGAGATGGATATGTGTTAATAAAAAACAATTTCGTTATATAAGTAAGGTGGTACCGTGAATATCATTCGCCCTTATGCTTTATGCATAAGGGCTTTTTTTTAAAATAGGAAACATTGCTTTTTCCTATTCAAAAAAACAACATTACACAGAAAAATTGTTACACAATTTTTCGCGTCGACAAATCTTTACGCTTCTTCAAGAACTTAAAGACATATAGTTAAATAAAAAAAATAGAGAAAAGTTCTCGAGAAGCGAGATTTGTCCATACATTACTAAAATGGAGGAAATAAAATGGGAGATGTAGAAAAAAGTAGACAGAAGAGAACGTTTGTAGAACAATATGAAAAGCATAAATTGGGTCCATTAGAAGAATTAATTTTTAAACCACATAAAGAAAATGGACTTAGAAAATTAACCAGAGAAGAAATTGAAAAATATTTAAGTTTAGATATAAAAGCATTAAAGAAAACAAAAATGAATATAAAAACGATTATCATTGCAGAAGAAACCCAAAAGTTTTTAGCTAAAAATAAACAAAAATTATTAAATAAAATAAAAGAAAGGGAGGAAGATGAATATGCAAGATAAGTATAATCCAAAAGATTTTGAAGAAAAACTATATCAAGAGTGGGAGGAAAAAGGGTATTTTAAACCAAGTATGGATAAAACCAAAGAAAGTTATTGTATTATGATGCCACCTCCAAATGTAACAGGTAAATTACATATGGGGCATGCTTTAGATGATACCATACAAGATATCTTAATTCGTTTTAAAAGAATGCAAGGATATAATACCTTATGGCTTCCAGGAACAGATCATGCGGCTATTTCAACAGAAATGAAAGTAGTTGAAAAATTAAGAAATGAAGGAAAAACAAAACAAGAATTAGGTAGAGAAAAATTTCTAGAAGAAGCATGGGAATGGACAAGAATCTATGGTGGAACGATTGAAATGCAACAAAAGAAATTAGGTTGTTCTTGTGATTGGGATAGAAAACGTTTTACAATGGATGAAGGATTATCAGATGCAGTTTTAGAGCAATTTGTTGATTTATATAACAAAGGATTAATCTATAAAGGAAAAAGAATGATTAACTATTGCCCAAGTTGTAAAACATCTATATCAGATGCAGAAGTGGAATACAAAGAAGAACCTTCTCATTTATGGCATATCCGTTATCAAATAACAGGAGAAAAAGATAGATATATTGTAGTTGCCACAACAAGACCTGAAACCATGTTAGGAGACACAGCAGTTGCCGTTCACCCAGAGGATGAAAGATACAAAGATTTAGTTGGAAAAACATGTATTTTACCAATTATGAATAAAGAAATTCCAATTATTGCAGATGACTTTGTTGATAAAGAATTTGGAACAGGATGTGTTAAAATCACACCAGCTCATGATATGAATGACTATCAGGCAGGTTTAAGACATAACTTAGAAATTGTAGAAGTATTTGATGAAGATTATAAAATGGGTGATTTAGTTCCAGAATACAAAGGAATGGATTTATTAGAAGCTAGAAAAGCAATTGTAAAAAAACTAGAAGAAATTGGAGCATTAGTAAAAACAGAAGACTATACCCATAATGTAGCAAAATGTGAAAGATGTAAAACAACCATAGAACCAAAAATATCTGAGCAATGGTTTGTTTCTATGAAAGAATTAGCAAAAAGAGCAGCAGATTCTGTTAGAAATCATGAAGCTAGATTTATCCCTAAAAAATATGAAAAACAATATTTTAATTGGCTAGATAATATACAAGATTGGTGTATATCAAGACAATTATGGTGGGGACATCAAATACCAGCATATTATTGTGAAGAATGTGGACATATCAATGTTGCAAAAACAGCGCCAGAAAAATGTGAAAAATGTGGAAGTACAAAATTACATCAAGATGAAGATACATTAGATACATGGTTTAGTTCAGCATTATGGCCATTCTCAACTTTAGGTTGGCCAAACATGGAAACAGAAGATTATAAAACATTCTATCCAACAAATGTACTAGTTACAGGATTTGACATTATTACTTTCTGGGTATCTAGAATGATGTCACAAGGATTAGAATTTACTGGTCAGGCACCATTTAAAGATATTTTAATCCATGGAATGGTTCGTGATAGTCAAGGAAGAAAAATGTCTAAAACTTTAGGAAATGGTATAGATCCAATTGAAATTATTGATGAGTATGGAGCAGATAGTTTAAGATTTGCTGTCATATCAGGAACCACAATGGGAAATGACATTCGATACATGCCAGAAAAATTAGAGCAAGCATCAAACTTTGCAAATAAAATATGGAATGCAACAAAATTTATTAGAAACAATGATGTAAAAGATGAAGACATTATTACATTCCATACAGAAGTATTTGACAAAGAAACAGGTAAATACAAAAAAGAATTATTACATTTAGAGGATAAATGGATTATCAATAAACTAGAAACCTTAATCACAGAAGTAACCAATAATATGGAAAATTATGACTTAGGTGTTGCTTTAGATAAAGTATATAACTTTATTTGGAATGAATTCTGTGATTGGTATATAGAAATGGTAAAACCAAGACTATATAGTGATGATTACAAAGAAAAAGTAAAAGTTTGCTATGTATTAGATTATGTATTTGGTATTTCAATGAAACTATTACATCCATTTATGCCATTTGTGACAACAGAAATTTATAGAAATTTAGTAAAATATAATGATAAAGAATTAATGGTATCAAAATGGCCTTATGCAAAAAATGAGAATGCATTTAAAGAGGAAGAAGAGTTTGTTGAAAGATTAAAAGCGATGATTACAGAAATCAGAAATACAAGAGCAAATATGAATGTACATCCATCTAAAAAAGCGGAATTGATTTTTGTAACTGAAAAATATGAAAAAGAAATAGAGGAAGCAAAAGAATTCTTGTTAAAGTTAGGATTTGGAAGCAATATAACCATTCAAAAAGATAAAGTAGGAATTAAAGATGATGCTATTAGCATTGTACAAGATGGAATAGAACTATATATGCCATTTGAAGGATTAGTGGATATGGAACAAGAGAGAAAAAGATTACAAGAAGAGAAGAAAAGACTAGAAGGTGAAGTGGCAAGATGTGAAAAAATGTTATCTAATCCAGGATTTATGAATAAAGCACCACAAAGTAAAATTGATGAAGAAAAAGCAAAATTGGAGAAATACAAAGATATGTTAGCAAAGGTGATGGAATCTTTGAAATAATTGTATAAAAATATGACAGACACTTTCTTTTATATAAGAGAGTGTCTGTTTGCATTAGATATGCAAAATTATTGAGTTTTAGGGGATTTTGTGGTATAATAAAAAAAGCAACATGCAATAATAAAAAGTTGGAGGACAAAAAAATGGAAGAAAAAATGACAGCACGGAAAAGAAAATTCACGGAAAAGGATTTAAATTCTATCCGTGAGAAAACAGGGGAGCCTTATTGGATTGAAAGCCCATTAGAGTGCTTTTGGAAAGAGATAAAGGCAATCTTGAGGACAACCGAAAAGCCGGCTTCCTGGAAGAAGTTGAAAGGCAAAGACATCTATGGAGATGTCTGGCAGCAGGAAATTGGGCAGTATATGCATCACCACACAGTTCACCGGTTTGCTTGGCTGTATGTTAAGGATACTGGTGAGGTTATTGGTGAGCATGGACATGAAGAGCCTGTGAACACCAGGAAAAATGCTAAAGGAAAACAGATTAAGAGTAAGCAAACCAAGAAATTCAAAGAATGGTATGTTTTTCCGGACGGTAACGTGATTGTTTGCCCTAGAGGTAAGACACATAGATTGGTAAATCATTTCGGTAAACCAATTTATGTGCTTTCTATAAAAGTGGGCAGCAACAGCACGAGGTAAGTATCCAACTGATTGTACAAAACTGCATTTGAGACATATTGTCAAAAATGCAGTTTTGTATATTTAAAATCAATTATTCATTTTATATTATCTTAATAAATTAAACCAACTCGAAAATACCTTTGTACTCATGGTAGCGATATCAATTTTATTAACAGAAACTTGAGAAACCAAATTAACTGTGCTAAGTACTTCTCCGTCCAAGGAAAAAGAAACTTCACCTACTTTTTGCCCAACAGAGATAGGAGCAGAAATATTTTCATCAATCGTCACAGTTTGTTCTATATTTTTTTCACTACCTTTTGCTAACAAAATACCAGCATCATTTTCCAATACAACAGGAATGGTTGCTTGCACACCTTTATCAATACTAATCGTTTGGATTAAATCTCCAGCTTTCCCAAAACTTTGATAAGAGAAATTGTTAAATCCATAATCTAATAACTTTTGAGCTTCTGAAAAACGAACTTTTGTAGAAGGTGCTTTCATAATAACAGCAATCAAAGATAAATCATCACGTGTGGCACTGGCAGATAAATTATACAAAGCAAGAGAAGTAGAACCAGTCTTCAAACCAGTAGCACCAGGATAGTTTTTTATTAAACGATTAGTATTAGAAAGTTGGGTCTCTCCATCTCGTAAAGTATCCATCCAAATGGTTGTATAATTTGTAATCTCAGGATATTTGGTAAGTAACTCTCTAGACATAATGGCAATATCATAACTAGAAGTCACATGACCATCTTCATCTAAACCATGACAATTCTTAAAAGTGGTATCACTCATACCTAGTTCATAAGCTTTATCATTCATCATTTGAACAAAAGCTTCTTCTGAACCAGCAATATATTCAGCCATTGCAACCACGCAATCATTAGCAGAATTCACACAAATAGCTTTTAACATCTCATCAACTGTTAAGGTTTCTGTTGTATCTAACCATATTTGAGAACCACCCATAGAAGCTGCATTTTCACTGCAAGGAACAGAATCGATTAAAGATATCTTGCCAGCATCTAACGCTTCCATAATGAGAAGAATACTCATAACTTTTGTAACAGATGCAGGTCTTAATTGTTCATGAATATTATGGGCATATAAAATCCTACCAGAAGATTGTTCAATCAAAATCGCAGATTCAGACTCTAAATTTAAAGAATTATTATCTGTTACTTCACTTGTTGCATTTGCAAGTAAAGAAGAATCCTCTTCTACTTTAGAAAGATTTGCAGTACTATTAGTACTTGTATTTGTGCCTGTGTTGTTAGACGTGTTGGTAGCATTTGTAGATATCATATTAGAACTATTGGAATTTGTACTTGAATTTGTAACATTTGTAGTACTAGAAGAACCTGTTGTATTGTTAACAATATTTAATGTATTGCTATTGCTAGACCAAACATATAAAGATTCATCTGAAGCATACACAAAAGAAGAGTAAGAACTGAAAAAGCAAAGAATAAGAAGAATAATAAAGAAACGTTTCATATTTGTTTTATTCATATATTTGTACATCATAAAACCTCCAAAATAGCAGATAACTGCTAGAATATACTTAAAAATATTTTATTAAAATATATGATAGAAAAATCAAAAAAGAACTGGAAGGGATAGTAAAACTTGAAAAAGTCCGTAAAAAGTGAGATAATATAGCAGAAACAATGTAAACACTATGAGTATAAGGAGGAGATAATATGAACAAAAAAGACATCTTATGGGGGATTTTAGACCCAGCAACACTCTCTGTAAAGGGAGTTATTGGGCCAGACGACGAAAGGCATCCATATAAGCTCAGTGTAGGAACAGGACGGTGTGAAGTCTTAAAGGAAGACTATTATGCATTGCCTGAAAAGGAATGGAAAGAAGCGATGAACTGGGTGTTACAGAACACACTAGATTCATTCATCAAAAAAGATGTTTCTTTTGACATCATAGAAGACAAAAAATAAGTTCTCCTGAGAGGAAGAAAAGAAATTCGGTTATTGAAATCTTTTTCTTCCTCTCTTTTTCTTGACAATATTTTAGAATAAAGATAAGATAAAAGTAATAAAGGGGGAATCAAAATGCCAACATGGGCCATTCATTTAGCAACAGCCAAAAAAATAAGCAAAAAGATAAATATAGATAAAAATATATTTACATTTGGAAATATATTGCCAGATATACCAAATGAATATGTGGTAAAAGGAATCACGCATCATGCATCACATGCAAGAACACATTTTGAAACAGACGTTTTAGTGGTACAACATATAGAAAAAAGATATGATTTAAGAAATTTTGCAGAAAAAAATAAATCTAAATTTTCTAATCCATTAATGTTAGGATACTATGTACATCTATTAACAGATTATTTTTGGAATGATAAAACATATGGAGAACATGGAATCTATGACGAAGAAAAAAACCGAATAGGATTAATTTTAAATAATGGAGAAAGAATCTTATGTAGTAAAGAAAAAGCAAGACAAATCAAAACACAAGACTTTAAAATATTTTCAAAATATATTTATGATCATCATTTAGCAGATAAACCGGAATATCAAGAGGAGATAAAAGAGTACTTAAAAGAAATTGATTGGATTACATTGGAAGAATCGGATATAGAAAAAACAATAGAATATATAAGTGATAGATATACAGGAAAGGCACAAGTATTAGAAGATGGAGAAAGTGCAGAATATAAGATATATAGTGAAAAAGAAATGTTAGAATTAATGGATGCATCTGTCATATTTATTTTAAAAATGATAAGAAAGGCAGGCATTAACGAAATCAAAGATTTCGACGCACACATGTGAAGACTGCTTCGTGGTATTTCACAAATATAAGAAGCTTAACCTTGTTGTATAAAGATGATGAAATGAGAAAATAAAAAATTTATAAAAAAACAAAGAAAAAACAAAAAATAATAAAAGAGGATAAAATCATGATTCATATATTACTAGTAGAAGATGATAAAAACATATCAAATACGATTTCTTATTACTTGCAATCAAAAGGATTTACAATCCATACAGCCAAAACTGTAAAAGAAGGTATTGAAAAGATAGAAAACAATGCATATGATTTGATGCTGTTAGATATTAATTTACCAGATGGGACAGGATATGACTTGTATCAAGAAATGAAAACCATACAAGAAATACCAACCATATTTTTGACAGCATTAGATGAAGAAAAAGATATAGTAAAAGGATTTGACTTAGGAGCAGATGACTATATTACCAAACCATTCCATGCAGGAGAATTATTATCTAGGATAAAAAATGTATTAAGACATAATGTAAAAAAGGAAAAAGAAGAAACAATAAAAATCAAAAATGTAGAAATCAATTATACAACACGGAAAAGTATTAAAAGATAAACAAGAAATAGAACTAACAGCATTAGAATATAAGATTTTAGTCATGTTATTTGAAAACAGAGGAAAAATCATAACAAGAGAGCAAATATTATCCTATATATGGGATAATGAAGAAAACTTTGTAAATGACAATACCTTAACCGTATATATCAAAAGAATTCGAGAAAAAATAGAAAAAGACCCGAACAAACCAGAAATCATCAAAACAATCAGGGGATTAGGATATAAGATGGAACGTTAGGGACGTGCCAAATCGTTCCATTTTGAAACGATTTAACCTGTCCCCAATGTTTCAAAATGAAACAAAAGGGACAGACCTTAAAAAGGAGAAATATGAATACAAAACAAAAAAGAAATCTATTTATCTATATTACTATGTTATTAATCATTATCATATTATTAGCCATATTTGCTATTTATTGTATTCAAAAAAATTATAAAGAAAGCCTATATGAATATACAAATCAAGTAATGGCAAAAATTGTAGAAGAATATCCTGAACAAGAAGAGGAGATTGTACAAAATATATTTTTAAACAACCAGGAAAATCATGAGAATGTAGAAGATATTTTAAGTACATATGGATTTAGTGCCGAAAATATTGATATAGAAAATACGCAGTTTGAAATTATTCAAAAAGTAATTATTCTATTTTCCATTTTCTTTATCATAGCAACTTTAGGTGTTATATGTATATATGCTATATATATCCGAAAACAAAATCAAAAATTAAAAGATTTGGATGCTTATTGTAAAGAAATATTAAAAGGAAATTATATCATAGATTTAAAAGAACAAGATGAAAGTGATTTTAGTAAATTAAAAAATGATATTTATGACATGACCATTATGCTAAAAGAAAAAAATAGTTTATTAGAAAAGAATAATAAAGATATTGAAAAATTGATAGCAGATATTTCTCATCAATTAAAAACACCATTGACTTCTTTGAATCTAATTAATGACATTCTATATACAGATTTACCTGAAGAAAAGAAAAAAGAATTTTTAGATAGCAGTCAAAAAGAATTAGAAAAAATTAATTGGCTAATAAAAACTGTTTTAAATATAGCCAAATTAGACTCGAAAACATTAATTTTAGACAAAAAGAATGAGAACGCATATTATTTATGCTTAGAAGTGAAAAACAACTTTAAAGCTATGTGTGAGATAAATCATGCAGATATAGAAATTGTATCTAATAAAGAAGAAACCATTAATTGTGATAAAAAATGGACAATAGAAGCCATGAATAATATTGTAAAAAATGCAATTGAGCATGGTGCGAAAACGATAACAATAAAAATCGAAGAAAATACCATGTATATAAAAATAAGCATAAAAGATGACGGCGAAGGTATTGATAAAGAAGATTTGGGACATATTTTTGATAGATTTTATAAAGCGAAAAATAGTAAAGAAAATAGTTTGGGCATTGGACTTGCTTTTTGTAAAAGTATTATTAGAAACCAAGATGGAGATATCCGTGTAAAGAGTTCTAAAAAGGAAGAAGATAGTTGGACAGAATTTGTGATGAAATTATATAAATAAAATTAAAAATGAAAAGTATTAAAAAATTAAATAAGTCATTTTAGAGTCACTTTTATGTAGTAATATAATACTAACAATAAAAGTGACATTTTTAATACGTTTCTTTCTAGGTCCTAAATATGCATATAATAAAGGTTAAAACGTATAGAAAACTGATTAGCAAAATTATAGTCACTTAAACATAAGAAAGGAGATTGTTTATGGAAATATTAAAAGTAGAAAATTTAACAAAAAAATATGGTAAAAAAGATACAGAGGTTGTTGCATTAGACAATGTATCTTTTAGTGTAAATAAGGGAGAATTTGTAGCCATTGTAGGTGTTTCTGGAAGTGGAAAATCTACATTACTACATTTAATTGGAGGTGTAGATAAACCAACAAGTGGAAAAGTATATATTAATGGAACAGATATCTATTCTTTAAATAATGATAATTTAGCAATTTTTAGAAGAAGACAAGTGGGACTTATTTATCAATTCTATAACTTAATTCCTATACTAAATGTAAAAGAAAATATTACATTACCATGTGATTTGGATGGGCAAAAGGTAGATGAAAAGCGATTAAATGAATTGTTATATATCCTTGGACTAGAAAAAAGAATTAATCACTTACCAAATGAGTTATCAGGAGGACAACAACAAAGGGTTTCCATTGGAAGAGCTATGATTAATCATCCAAGTATTGTGTTAGCAGATGAACCAACTGGAAATTTGGATAGTAAAGCTTCAAGAGAAATTATGGATTTATTAAAAGTATCGAACCAGAAATATAATCAAACCTTAATTGTGATTACACATGATGAAAATATTGCTTTAGAAGCAGATAGAATTATTACAATACAAGATGGTAAGCTAATCAGTGATGAAAAAATAAAGTAAGGGGAATGCTTGAAAAATAATTACAATTTTTGCTACGTCAAATTATATTTAAAACGCGGTTACATACAAATAGTATGCGCCCTTGCCTTTTAAATATAATTTTCCTTGCCAAAATTTAATTCTTTTCCAAGCAAATATAATTTGAAAAGGAAGTGAAATAAAATGAAAATTTTAAATACATTGACGCTCAAAAATTTAAAATTAAATAAAAAAAGAACGATTGTAACTATTATTGGAATTTCTCTTTCTGTTGCTTTAATATGTGCCATTACGACATTTACAGTTAGTATTCAAAAATCTTTACTAGAAAGAGAAATCAAAACAAATGGAAATTATCATATTCGTGTACAAGATGTATCGAAAGAAAATGAAAAATATTTGGAGAATAATGCAAAAATAGAGGAATTACAAATATCACAAGAGATTGGATATGCACTATTAGAAAAATCTCAAAATGAAAACAAGCCGTATGCCTATATCGAAGGATATGATGAGAAACTTTTGCAAAATGGAGGAATTGTCTTAGTAGAAGGAAGGTTACCAGAAAATGAAAATGAAATTGTGATACCAGAACATGTTATCCAAAATGGAAAAGTAGATTGGAATGTTGGTGATACCATAGAATTAGATATCGGTAATCGATACAAAGGAGAATACATATTAAATCAGTCAAATCCATACTATACAGATCAAGATAGATTAGATAGAAAAGAAAGTGGTATTGAAGATGATTTGGAACAAGAAACTTTTGTTGCAAGTACCAAAAAAACGTATACAATTGTAGGTATCATGGAACGATTAAATAGTGAGAGTTATTCTGCTCCAGGTTATACCCTGATAACAAAATTAGATAAAATTGATGATACCAAAAATGTAAATATGTCTATTATATTAAAAGACCCAACAGAAGTATATGAGTTTGAAGACTATTTAAAAAATGATTTACAGATTGACGAGATAAATATTTCAGAAAACCAAGATTTATTATATTACATGGGAATTTTCAAAAGTGATAGAGTAGAAACTTTTGTGATAACGATGCTAGTCATCGTAATTGGCATTATTGTTTTCACTTCTGCCTTTGTCATCAAAAACAGTTTTAGTATATCTCTTACAGAAAAAACAAGAGAATTAGGGATGATAGCGAGTGTAGGAGCAACAGCAAAACAAATTAGAAAAAGTATCTTTTTTGAAGGTGCTATATTAGGACTAATTTCTATACCACTAGGAATTGTAATAGGAATTGTAGCAATTGGAATTGTGTTAGCCATTGTTAATGGAATTATCAATTCAGGAAGTACACCATTAATTGATAATTTTGAGTTACAGTTAACCATATCATGGGGAGCAATTATTGTTGCAATCATTGTATCGATTGTTATGATTATCATTTCACTAATTAGACCAAGTTATAGAGCAGGAAAAATATCACCAATTGATGCTATAAGAGAAAGTTCAGATGTAAAAGTAAAAAAGAATAAGCATAAACATAAAGAATATAAACTAACGAAAAAGTTATTTGGAATAGAAGGCGTGATTGCCAGAAAGAATTTTAGAAGAAGTAGAAAAAGATATAGAACAACTATATTTTCTATATTTCTAAGTATTGTCTTGTTTATCTCAATGAATGCTTTTGCAGAAAGTGTATTTGGATTATCTTCTTTAAAATATCAGGAATCTAGAATTAATTTAACGGTATATAGTAATAATCAAAAAGAAGAAGAAAAAGAAGCTTATTTTAATAAAATTAAAGATTTAGATGGAATCAAAGAATATGCGATTTTAAAAAACGCACATGCCTATATAGATAACCAAAAAATATATACTAAAAAAGCACTAGAATATTATTCAGAAATGGATACATTAGTTATTTATGCAATTGGTGATGAAGCTTATAGAAATTATGTAACAGAATTAGGATTAAGTTATGATGAAGTAAAAGATGAAGCAATTCTTTGTGACACAAGACTTTTGTATGAATATGAAGATGGAAAAGATGGTGTAAAAAGAGTAGAAACAAATCTATTAAATTTAAATGAAGGAGATACTCTAGAATATTATAATATGCAAGATGAGGAAGGAAATCTATCAGAAAAAGGAAGTATCAAAATTGCCAAAAGAGCAGATAAATACCCATTAGGTTCATTGTTTAGTAATGATACAAATCCAATTATTATCATTTCAGATGAAATGATGGAAAACTTTGAACATGATTTGGTTTCTATGCCTATTAATGCAGAAGATCCATATAAATTACAAGAAGAAATTATAGAAATTGATAAAACTAATCAGAATAATATCTATAATGCAGAAGAGGATGTAAGAGCAGCAAGAAATATGAATTTAATTGTATCTATATTTGTATATGGATTTATAGCAGTGATTAGCATCATCGGCGTAACAAATATATTTAATACCATAACAACAAATATGGCACTTAGAAACAGAGAATTTGCCATATTAAAGTCCATAGGTATGACAAACAAAGAATTTAAAAGGATGATTCATTATGAAAGCTTTATATATGGATTAAAAGCACTTATATTTGGATTACCAGTAGGAGTAGCATTATCTTATCTGATCTATACAGTTACTGCAGATGTGTATACAACAAGTTATGAACTTCCTATAATACCAATTTTGATTTCTATCATATTTGTATTTGCTATTATCTTTATGACAATGCAATATGCTGTAAAGAAAACAAAAAATCAAAACATTATCGAAACGATTCGAAAAGAGAATATTTAAAAGTTGCCAAAGGGGACGTGCCATTTTGGCAACTCTCTTTTGGGGACGTGTCAAAATGGACATTTTTGTTCAAAAGGGACAGGACATTTTATAAATTTATATATTATTAAATTAGTAAACCGCCAGCAAGTTATATCCTTGCTGGCGGTATCAATTTTATATTATGGTTCCTCAATTAAATCTTGCCAATACTTTTTAGGCATAAATTGCATTTGGCATCTAGCATTTTTTCTTTCTTGTATGGCAATGGTTTTGAAAAATAGTTTCCAAAGTTCTTGATATTTTTGTTCTTCTTCAGTAATATCAGGAATTGTTAAATTAGTACTATCAATAATTTTGTATTCTTGTGTATTGTATAAAAAACAAATATTTCTATTTCTATCATGTATGATAAAGTTTTGTGTAGGTAGTCTTTTAATAAAGTGATGTCCTAAAGGTTCTATGATATTATTATCTGGATGAATAGAAGCATAATATAGATTTTCTCCAATTTCCATAAATCGAAGTAATCCTTTTAACTTATGACATTCTGATAAAGCTCTTTTTCTCATATTGATAACAGAAAAGACATAGGAAATAGTAAGCATGGTGTTAATTTTAGGACCGATGTCAAATCCATCACATAAATATTTTAAAATTTTGATTTCTTTGTCTTTTCCATCTGATAAAAAGGCATAAAAGCTATTATATAAAGCTTCATAGCAAATATTTTTATTAATTCCTTCAAAAACACGTTTTACTTTTTCGTAATTGGTATCTATATATTGTGTTTTATCTAAAAAATTTTGTGTATATTCCTCTTCTGAAACAATTTTTTGTGGTAATGTTTTATGAGAATAGCTCTCAAAAACAATGGTTAATAATCCATCAAATGTACCATCATATAAATAGGTTGTATTTACAAGCTTCCAGTTAGACATTTTATTTTATCCTCCTTTGTAGGTAACAATGTATCAAACATAGATAATTGTTCATATTTCTTTTGTGGAATCGTATTTCTTTCTAAATACAATAAATTGGTTTCAATAAAATTTTTGTTAAATTTATTGATTTCATAAAAATATTTTCCTTTGCAAGTTATAAAATATTGTGCTCTTTTCAAGACAACACCTAATTTTTTTAGACTTTCAAAATCTAATAAAAATTCTCTTCTGGCTGTGATAATCTTTTTGGCACTAATGACACCAATTCCAGGAATTCTAAGTAAAGTGTGATAATTGGCAGTATTGATTTCTATTGGAAATTTATCTAAATTTCTTAAAGCCCAATCACATTTAGGGTCTAATAAAGTATTAAAATTTGGATGTTCTTCATTTAATAATTCATCTGCTTGAAATCCATAAAATCGAAGTAGCCAATCTGCTTGATAAAGTCTATTTTCCCTTAAAAGGGGAGGTTTTTCTAAAGTAGGTAAGTTTTTATCATTATTAATAGAAACATAAGCAGAATAATAGACTCTTTTTAGTTTTAAAGATTTATACATTCCTTCAGAAAGTTTTAATATTTTTAAATCTGTTTCAGGTGTAGCACCAACCATTAATTGTGTAGTTTGACCTGCTGGAACAAATTTCTTTTTATATTTTGATTTATCCATTTTATTTAATTTTAAGGTATTGGAAATATAGGTCATTGGTTTTAAAATTCCGTCTTTTTCTTTTTGGGGTGCTAATAATTTCAAACTATCATTTGAAGGAAGTTCTATATTAATACTCATTCTATCTACTAAAAGACCTAATTTATCAATTAATTCTTGACTACAACCAGGAATGGTTTTACAGTGAATATATCCATTAAAATGATATTCATTTCTTAAAATAGAAGCTGTTTCAACTAATCTTTCCATTGTATAATCAGGAGATTTGATAACTGCTGAACTTAGAAATAGTCCTTCTATGTAATTTCGTTTATAAAAATGAATGGTTAAATCTGCAACTTCACGAGGCGTAAAGGTAGCTCTAGGAACAGAATTGGAACAACGGTTAATACAATATTTACAATCATACATACAGGCATTTGTAAATAAAATTTTTAAAAGAGAAATGCATCTACCATCTGCACCCCAACTATGACAAATACCAGAAACATGACCATTTCCAATTCCATTGTTTGTGTTTTTTCGATTACTACCACTAGAACTACAAGAAGCATCATATTTAGCAGAATCAGCAAGTATTTTTAATTTATCAAAAATATCCATAGCACACCTCCAAACATATGTACGATTATATCATTAGAAAAATGAAAATGCAATATTTTTAAAAACAAATTTTCGTTTTTTTATTCGCTATTATACTTTACATAAATGTAAAAGTTTGGTATAATAATACTACTGTTTATGCAGAATATAGATAAAGAAGTTATTTCTTAATTTATGTACATACCAGAACTTTGGGTATGTAAACAAAAGATAAATTCTTCTTAAAATGCATTTAAACAGAAAAAACAGAAGAAAAAACAGGAGGAAAACAGAATGCAAGAAAAAAGAGAAGTATCACGGGAGTATTTACAGAAAGAAACTAACAGAGTAATCATCAGAGGAAGAATTGAGGAAGAGTTCAAGTTCGATTACAAGGGAAAGTTTTATGTAACTCGAATAGCTGTAAGGCGAGAAAGTGGAATCAACGATATGATTCCTGTTATCATTTCAGAGGTATTGCTAAATCCAGAAATTTTATCTGGAAAATATATTGGCAAAACAGTTGAAATGAAAGGTGAATTCAGGTCATACAACAAATTGGGTGAAGATGGAAAATCTCATTTAAAGTTATTTCTATTTGTTAAGGTGATTAACTTTAAAGTTGATGATAATGATGATGTCAATGAAATTTTCTTACATGGTTATCTGTGTAAATTACCATTTTACAGAAGAACTTCTAAATCAAAACGAGAAATTTCAGATCTGTTTGTTGCAGTTAATAGACAGTATGGAAAATCAGATTATATCCCATGTATTGCATGGAATAGAAATGCTAGAAGTTCGGCTTCGATGCAAATCGGAGATTGCATAGAGCTAAAAGGAAGGATTCAAAGTAGGAAATATTTTAAAAAGAATCCTTCTAATCCAGAAGATGGAAAACTCGAAGAAGCTTATGAGGTTTCCATTAACGATATGCATTTGATAGAAGAATAAGTAAACAAAGAGAGGTTGATGTGAACTATCCCCTTAAGGTAGACACAAAATAAAAAAGAGTGTATACTTTAAGGGGGGAACAGTTCAATAAGACCTCTCTTTGTTAATATGATTAATAATACATTACAAATCCTTAAAAATTTGTGAATCTATATTGAAAATTTTAAAAGGAAACTATATAATACTAAGCGATACATACAAAAGTAAATTAGAAAAGGAAGGTTGTAAAAATGATACAAATAGAAAACAAATATGGAAACAATTATGGAAATATATATGGAGAAATAAAAACATCAATTCCAAAAATAAAAGTCATTGGAATTGGCGGAGGAGGCAATAATGCTGTAAGACAAATGGTGGAAGATAAAGTAAAAGATGTTGAATTTTATTTTATTAATACAGAACTTGCCATGTTAAATAAAACAAAAATGGAAAATGTATTACAAATTGGAAAAGAAACTACAAAAGGATTAGGTGCTGGTGCAAATCCTGATATGGGAGAAAAAGCAGCTATCGAAAGTAAAGAAGATATTAAGAAACTATTAGAAGGTACACAATTATTATTCCTAACAGCAGGAATGGGAGGAGGAACTGGAACAGGTGCAATCCCTGTAGTTGCAGAAATTGCACAAGAAATGGGAATTCAAACAATTGCGATTGTAACAAAACCATTTCTTTTTGAAGGAAGATTGAGGTCAAGTAGAGCAGATGCAGGAATTGAAAAATTAAAGCAACATGTCAATAGTTTAATATTAATTTCAAATGATAAATTATTGAAACTTGCAGGAAGTCAAAAGATGAGTGTCATTAATGCATTTAAAATGGCAGATGATGTATTAGAGCAAGGAATCAAAAGTATAACAGATTTAATTACATCAGTAGGAGATATCAATGTCGATTTTGCAGATATTACAACAATGCTAACATATAAAGGAATGGCATATATGGGAATTGGAGAAGCAGAAGGGGAAGGTAGAATGTTAGATGCAGTTAATCAAGCCATTGATAATGCCCTTACAGAAAATAAAATTGATAATGCAAAAGGTGTTATCTTTAATGTTAGAGGAAATTCGGAATTGGCATTAAGTGAAATTAATGATGGCATTGGAAAGATTAATGATTTAATTAGTGAAGATGCTAATGTCGTATTTGGTACGATTACAGATGAGTCTTTAGATGATAAAATTGTGGTTACAGTTATTGCAACTGGTGTAGAGTAGAAGATATAATTTATAGAATAACTCAATATTTATAAATTTAAAAACAGGATAGCCCCCTTCTAGGGCTATCCTGTTGAGGTTTTTAGAAATGATTATTACTGGGCCAAATCATTTCATTCTAAAAACCGTGGCCAGAGAGATTCTCTACGTAGCTTCATACTCATCTTCTTGCTCCACATACTTTCTGAAGCAAACGTAGATGTCAACATAGAATTATGGCATCGCCTCGATGCACAATAATTCATTTTATGTGAGCATCTCATAGTTTCACCTCCTTCTAAGAGTGAAAAACAGCCACACTACACCTTAAAAAACAAGATGTAGCTTAAGTTACCATAGGCAAAATACACCTATGCAGCTATAATAACACAGAAATGTTTAAGTTGCAAGTATTTTCATATGAAAATGATTACTTATGGGACAAACAATAATCATATAAAATATTCAGAATATTCTTAATAAAACTCTTTCAATTTTCTATAAACACCTTTTTTATCAAAGACAATCATAAAAATCAAATAAAATAGGACAAACAAAGCAATTTGCATAATGGTATTTAATGAAAAATTTGAAAAAGTGATAGGTAATATTTTAATTAGCCAATAAGATACTAGACAAGCAAGAATAGGTCTTACAACAAATTTTTTAAAATTCACAGAATAATTAATTTTTTTCTTTAGTTGAATACTACTAATCGTAAAATTTAAAAGTTCACTCACGAAAATACTTAAAATATATCCATACATTCCCATAATCGGAACAATAAAAAAGATAATTGAAATGGTAACTAATAAATCGATAATGTTACAAACCATGACACTCACTTGTTCATTAATACCTTTTAACATATTATCAATAATATTATCTATATACATAAAAAAGATAAGAGGTGCTAATACTTTTATCCATTTACCAGCTTCTATGGATTGATACACCATAAGACTAATTTCATTAGCAAATATAATAAAAACACCTGTTACACAAATAGAAAAAATAAAAGTAACTTTAAAAATGGTATCACAAACCGTTTTTAGTCTATTATAATTCCCACCAGCAAGCAATCGCGAAAATTCTGGAACCAATAACCCACTAAAAGAACCAATGAGAACATTTGCAAACATAATGACAGGCATAACCATTCCGACTAATCAAACCATAGTTAGAAACAGCTAAAGAATAAGAGATGCCAGATAATTCTAATCGTATTGGAATTAGAAATTGTTTTAAAGAGGAAAGTCCAGAACGAATACAAGAAGTTACACTAATTGGAAAAGCAATCGTAAAAATTTTTTTCTTCATTTGTACTGGTAAACTTCTTTTTGATATGTATTTTCTTCTATCAATCAGATAAAAGATGATGTTTAAACTAAAGGAGAATACTTCAGAAATGACATCAGCTAAAATAAGAAAAATACAAATGGATTCTACATCTTTTGATGGATTAAAATATAGTAAACAAACAGTAGCGATGATTTTTACACTGGTTTCTAAAATTTGTGAAATCGCACTTTTATATGGCTTTTCCACAGAAGAAAAATACCCACCAATCACAGAAGAAACAGAAATGAGAGGTAAGCCGAGTGAAATCAGTAAAAGTGGAACTTCTGATACCATATTTTTTAACCAAGTGTCAGAAATAATAGGTGCAAATAGAACAACAAGAATGGAAGAAAAGACCCCTAATAAAATAGCAAATATAATAGAAGTTTTTACTGCTTTTATGCCATTAATATAATTTCCTTTTGCAAATTCTTCAGAAACAATACAAGTACAAGCAATGCCAATTCCAGAGGTAGCAACAGTTATTGCAAAATTGTAAACAGACATAATTAAACTAAAAATACCAATTGCTTCAGAGCCTACTTTATTGGCTACATATATATTAAAAATTAATCCAATACCACGCATGCTAAGTGCGGTTATGGTTAAAATAATACCATTAATAAAAAATAATTTTGTCTTTCTCAAAAATATCACCTTTCTAAATGATATTAAGAAAAACAAAAATTATGTCCTTTTGGGGACGTTTCTGTTTGAGACAATTGGGGGAAGGAAATAGGGGAATTGGGGACGAAAATCGGGAAATTGGGGACGGACTCATTTTTCCCTTTTTGTATAATTTTTTAAATAATTAAGACTTAAATAAAAAGGGAAAAATGAGTCCGTCCCCAATTTCCCGATTTCCGTCCCCAATTTCCCTTATTGTGTTTTTAAAGTCATTAATGTAACATTAACTAAACCTTCTGTAACAGAAGATAATATTTTTATATCATTTCCTGTATCATTTCGAAACTTGAAATCATAACTACCATAGGCAACAGCGGCATCTTTATCATCTGGTACATAAGGTACGTGGTTACTATGTGGGTGTCTTTCAATAACTGTCAAACTAGAAACGGCTAATACAGCATTATATAATGTGCTGCTGACTTGACAATTACCACCACCATAGCCTTTTTTCTTATTTCCATCATGATCATAGATATCAGCTTCTAAATATCCTTTATTACTTGTAGCAGGACCTACTGTATTGCAAAAAGAAAATGTTTCACCATTTTTTACAATGGTTCCATTTAATGTGGAAGTTGTGATTTCCATGTTTTTTGTTCTATTTGTATCATTAGAATAGATTTTTGTGGAAAAGGCAGAAAGCTGTTCTTCGACTGTTTTTGTTGCATTTTCTGTGTTTGAAGTATTTTCAGAATTTGTATTTGTGCTCTCAGTAGTATTATCATTGTCAGAGGATTCGTTATTAGATGTATTTTCATCATTAGATTTGTTTTCATCATTATTAGACGTATTGTTTTCGGCAGAGGTTCTATTTGCTTCGTAATTTGTTTCTTCATTATTTGTATTGGTATTTTGTGCATAAAAGTAGATACCAATGCCGGTTAATATAAGAAGTCCAATGATGATGAAAATCCCTAATTTTTTATTCATTCAAATCACCAAGTTTATTGTAACCAAAACTTTAAAAAATATTGACAATTCACGAAAAAATATATATAATTATATATGTATATTAATGAAAGGAAGAAAAACATATGCTTGCTAAATATTGGAAAAAAATTGGAATGGTTATTTTAATAGTAGCTTGTGTATTTAATGTCATGAATAAATTAGTACATAAACTTTCGCTAAACAGCGAAATGTTGTCTTCTGCACAATATATATATGACCAACAACAAAATGAAACAAATAATGAAAATAACACAAATTAGGTCTTGAAAATTATAAAAAAATATGTTATGATAAGAAACAGTCAGATTATTTCAAATTAAGAAAGAGGTGAACAATCAATGAAAGAAGGAATACATCCAAACTATAACCAAACAACAATCACATGTGCATGTGGTAATGTTTTAGAAGTTGGTTCAACAAAAAAAGATATTAAAGTAGATATATGCTCTAAATGTCATCCATTCTGGACAGGAAACTTAAGACAAGAAACAGCTGGTGGTAGAGCAGATAAATTCAAGAAAAAATATGGACTTGCATAAAAATAAAAGTAGAAAAAATTCTACTTTTATTTTTTAGAAATAGAGCAGTCCTTTATAAGGAACAGATTTTTTTTTCAAAATAGAAAACATTGTTTTTCAAAAGTGGAAATATTTATTTATATAATTTTGCAATTTCTTCAGAAGTTAAAATATCTTGCACTTTTAATTTTGTCATTTTACCAGATAATGGAGAATGAATTACTCCTTTTGTTGTTAAATAAACCAAGTAGTTATATGAAGATAGGAATAATTCTACATTACCATTATCATTTGTATCATATCCATATCCAAATTCTATAAACTGGTTATCTTGATTTAGTGTTAAAAATGTCACATATGGTCTAAAATCATTATTTTTATCTGTAACTTCATAAGTTACTAAAAATACTTCACTAAATGAAACGCCTTCCAATTCAAATTTCTTAATATATTTTATATCCAATAAATTTAAAAGTCTTGCCTCATCAGAAAGATATGTATAATCAGATAGATCTTTTATAGGATGTAAATCTTTTGTATTTAAAAAGTAAGGATTTATAGTATTTCCTGATATGGCATCAACAAAAGATTTCATATCTAACATTCCCCATAAAGCCAATATATGTTTATCAATTTTATGTTTTATATCTCTGTTTAATAAATCGTTTGTATTTAATAATTGTAAGTCTTCTAAAGAATAGTCTTTATTTTCTTTTCTTGCTTGTCTATATATTTCAATTACATTAGAAGAGCCAGTTCTTTTAGAAGTTTTTGTTTTTAATAAAGAATCAAAATCTTTCATATTCTTAAAATCTCCTTTGTATATCTTTTAGTATATTATATCATTAAAAACATAATTAAAAAAGATTTTACCAACAAATTTCTTGCAAAAATCCCTAAAATATAATAAAATATGCAGATGATGGAGGTATGATTGTGGATACAATAAATGAAGTAAAAAAACAAGAAGAGTATATAGAAAAAGTAAAAGAATTAAATAGAGGAAAAACATTAAAATATCACATTTTAACAATGGGATGTCAATTAAATGAAAATGACTCAGAAAAACTTTGTGGCATGTTAGAAAAAATGGGGTATATAAGAACAGAAAATTTTCAAGATGCTGATTTAAATCTATTTAATACCTGTTGTGTAAGAGAAAATGCGGAGGATAAGCTATTTGGAAAATTAGGAGAATTAAAACGCGTAAAAGAAGAAAAAGGAACCATTATTGCCATTGGTGGCTGTATGATGCAAGAAAAACATATAACAGATAAAATCAAAGAAAGCTATCCTTTTGTCGATATCTTATTTGGAACCCATACATTATATCGTTTTCCAGAAGATTTATACAAAGCATTAATGGAAAAGAAAAAACAAGAAGACATTTTAGATATTGATGGAGAAATATATGAAGGATTACCAATTAAAAGAGATAGTCATATAAAAGCATCTGTTACTATTATGAATGGTTGTAACAATTTTTGTACCTATTGCATTGTGCCTTATGTAAGAGGGAGAGAAAGAAGTAGAGAACCAAAAGAGATTATCAAAGAAGTACAAGAATTAGCAAAACAAGGATATAAAGAAATTACTTTATTAGGGCAAAATGTCAATTCTTATTTACGAGTAGAAAAAGAAAAAGGAAAGCCATTTGAAGAATATGAAGGCGTTCATTCTTTTGCTACATTACTAAAAGCAATTAATAAAATAGATGGAATTGAAAGAATTCGATTTGTTTCACCACATCCAAAAGATTTTACAGATGATGTGATTGAAGCAATTGCCAACTGTGATAAAGTATGCAAATTAATACATTTACCATTACAATCTGGAAATACAAAGGTATTAAAAGAAATGAATCGAAGATATACTAAAGAACAATATCTAAATTTAGTAGAGAAAATGAAAGCAAAAATACCAAATCTAACATTATCAACAGACATTATTGTGGGATTTCCAGGAGAAACAGAGGAAGAATTTGAAGATACATTAGATGTTGTAAGGAAAGTAAAATTTGAACAAGTATATATGTTTATTTATTCGAGAAGAGTAGGAACACCTGGAGACAAAATGGAAAATCAAATCCCAGAAGAAATCAAACATAAACGTTTTGATAGATTAAAAGTATTGGTGGAAAGTCAAATAGAAGAAAATAACCAAAAATATGTAGGAACGATTCAAAAAGTATTGGTTGAAGGAACAAGCAAGAATAATGAAGAGATGCTAACAGGAAGAACAGATAGCAATAAAGTGGTTATATTTGAAGGAGATAAAAGTTTGATTAATAAGATGATTGATTTAAAGATTGTATCAGAACATATGTGGTATTTGAAAGGAAATATCTAACAGGAAAACAAAAAGAAAAGGAAGGAAGAAATATAAATGTCAGAAAATAAAAACAAAGAATTTTCACCTATGATGCAACGATATCTTGAAACAAAAGAACAATACAAAGATTGTATCTTGTTTTACAGATTAGGTGACTTTTATGAAATGTTTTTTGATGATGCCATTACTGCAGCAAGAGAACTAGAAATTACATTAACAGGAAAAGATTGTGGACAAGAAGAAAGAGCACCAATGGCAGGTGTACCACATCATGCTGCTGAAATGTATATCTCAAGACTAATTGCCAAAGGATATAAAGTTGCTATATGTGAACAATTAGAAGACCCTAAAAATGCAAAAGGTATTGTCAAAAGAGGGGTTATTAGAGTCGTTACACCAGGTACCATTGTAGAGAGTAATATGCTTGAAGAAAGAAAAAATAACTATATCATGTCTATTTTTAAATCTGGAATCTATTTTGGTATAAGTGTATGTGATATATCAACAGGAGAATTTTATGCAGCAGAAATTAAAGACAATAATAATTTCCCACAATTGTTAGATGAGATTGCAAGATATTCACCATCAGAATTAGTCATTAATTCTAACTTGGCAGATTGCACAGAAGAAATGAGTAAAATTAGGGAGCGTTTTAATGCATATATTACAAGATTTCAAGATGAATTTTTCAATAGTAAACCAGATATTATCAAATTACGATTTAACTTAGTGGATACCAATCAAAAGCCAATTGAAAACATAGAAGAAAGAAGTTTTGCAGTAGCAAGCATTAATGCGTTAATTGAATACATAGAACAGACACAAATGACTAGCTTAGACCATATTAATAAAATTACTATTTATCAAATATCCAAATATATGTCATTAGATGTGAATGCCAGAAGAAATCTAGAAATTACAGAAAAAATGAGAGACAAATCTAAAAAAGGAACTTTATTATGGGTATTAGATAAAACTTCAACTTCTATGGGAGGAAGACATTTAAGAAGATGGCTAAATGATCCATTAATTGATACATTAGAAATTAATAGAAGATTAGAAGCTGTCAAAGAATTAAAAGAAGATGTCATGCTACGAGGTGATGTGATAGATAACCTAAAAAAGGTCTATGATATTGAAAGACTAGCAGGAAAAATGGCTTATGGTAATGCAAATGCAAGAGATATGATAACTTTAAAAAATTCTTTAGCAAGATTACCAGAGGTTAGAAAAGTACTAGAAAATTGTAAGTCTTCAATGTTAAAATATATTTATGATAACTTAGATGAGTTAGAAGATATCTATGAATTGATTGAAAAATCCATAGTAGATGATCCACCAATGACTGTAAAAGATGGCGGAATTATTAAAATGGGATATGATGAAGAGGTTGATAAATTAAAAACAGCAACAACAGAAGGAAAGAATTGGATTATTCAATTGGAAGCTGATGAAAAAGAAAAAACAGGAATTAAAAATTTAAAAGTAGGATTTAATAAAGTATTTGGTTACTTCATAGAAGTTACCAAATCAAACTTAGATCAAGTTCCTGAAAGATATATTAGAAAACAAACTTTGACAAATGCAGAAAGATATATTACAGAAGAATTGAAAAACTTAGAAAACCAAATCTTAGGGGCAGAAGAAAAAGTCGTTAGCCTAGAATATGACTTATTTACAAAAATAAGAGAAGAAATTGCCAAAAATGTTATCAGATTGCAAAAAACAGCAACAATGGTATCTACTTTAGATGTCTTAGCATCATTTGCGCAAGTAGCAGAAGATATGAATTATTGTATGCCACAAGTAGATAACTCAGGAATTATCGATATCAAGGGAGGAAGACACCCTGTTATAGAAAAAATGCTAGGTACAGGTGAGTTTGTTGAAAATGATACATATCTAGATAAAGATGAAAATAGATTATCTATTATCACAGGACCTAATATGGCTGGTAAATCAACATATATGAGACAAGTGGCATTGATTACATTAATGGCACAAGTCGGAAGTTTTGTACCAGCAGAAGAAGCTAAAATTGGTGTGGTTGATAAAATCTTTACAAGAGTTGGGGCATCTGATGATTTAAGTATGGGACAAAGTACCTTTATGGTAGAAATGATGGAAGTAGCAACGATTTTAAAAGAAGCAACACCAAATAGTTTAGTTATCCTAGATGAAATCGGAAGAGGAACATCTACCTATGATGGATTGTCTATTGCTTGGGCAGTAGCAGAATATATAGCTGATAAAGAAAAATGTGGAGCCAAAACATTATTTGCAACACACTATCATGAATTAACAGAACTAGAAGAGAAGATTGAAGGTGTTAAAAACTATTCTATTGCCGTTAAAGAAAAAGGAGAAGATATTATCTTTTTAAGAAAGATTGTTAGAGGTGGAACAGATGAAAGTTATGGTATTCATGTAGCAAGATTAGCAGGTGTTCCAAAACTAGTAACAGAAGAGGCAAATAAAATCTTAAAATCTTTAGAAAGAAAAAATATCTTAACAGGTAAAAAAGAAGAAAAGAAAGATAAGAAACAAGTAGAAGGACAATTTGATATGTATAATTTCAAATTAGCAGAAATTGCTCATGAGATTGATAAAATCAACCTAAATGAATTAACACCAATTGATGCTCTAAATACATTGGTAAGAATAAAAGAAAAGATGAAATAGCATAAGGAAGAACTTTTGTTATAGATAATAAGCGTAACTCGACAATTTGACATTATGTAACCTATAGAGTATAATATTCTTTGAATAAAATTAAAAATAAAAAATCAGGAGGGAAATATGATGTCAAATAATTTTGGAGAAATATTAAAAAATATTCGGAAGGAAAGAGGTTTAACTGCCATCAAATTTTCAAAAATACTAGGTATTTCACCAAGTATGTTAAGCAAGATGGAATCAAACAAAACAAAAAGTATAGATTTTGATATGGTTCATAAAATCTATCACGTATTTGGTATTGATCCAAATCAACTTTTTGGTATAATGCCGAAACAAGACCCAATTTTTAAGGATAGTAATATTTCTATGCAAAAGGTGCAAGAACTAGAAATGGTATTGGATTATGTAGGAGAGCAATTTCAAAAATTGGCATTACAAGATAAAAGAATTTATGAAATAACAGATGTTATAGATTCTTTTCATTTAAATACAGAGCCAATTAATGGAAGCATACGGATGTATTTTGAAAACGAGATAATAGCAGGAGGATATTTTAAAGAAAATGAGATGCTTTATGCATTGTTTCTAATGAGTTTTTTCTATAAACTTAACTATAAATGCAGAAAAGTAGCTCTGAAAATTCAGCAACCAGAATATGAAGCAGCAATCGACACTTTCTTAATACGTTTGAGTATGATTTTAAGAGAGCAAGCAACTCTAAATATAATACCCTATGCAGGCTTTCAAACAGAGAAATTCTATGAGGAATTTAAAAATCTGATAAACGAAGCAGTAAAAGCACTGGGGCATAAATATGACGAGATTGGGAACTTAACAAATGCCTATATTCCTAAAGAGGCTGAAGAGTTAAAGCATATAAGAACAATATATGAAACAATCAGTTTCGAAGGTGAAACCATAAAATACTATGATTATATTGCCAAAGTATATAGGTCTGTGAATATCTATAATACTGTGGAAATACAGTATATGGTAATGAACTTATATGCACAGGCTTATACAGAGTCAGTGTTGTGGCTAAAGAAAGAAGATCCGTCTGGTCAGTGGTGTCCAGCTACACCTTGGCAAATTATAGTTAAACTCAAAGTTATGATTCCGAAATACTTTTTGTATTGAGTCAAGAAGAAGTCATGTAAATGGCTTCTTTTTGTGCCTTATTTGAAAAATGTATAAATTTATGTTAAAATATTTAGCGTTGCAAGTAAATACGATACAGTAAAACAAAGTATCCAGATTCAAATGAAAGAAAGGAGAGATAGCAAAAATTTAATGAAATATGTTAAAGATTCTAAAAGAAAAGGAGAAGAAAAATGTTCAGAAAAAGAAAGAAATTGACCCAAACACATACTATAACAGAAACATATGAAGATAGGATTATAACTGCTATTGAGGTAAAAAAAGAGACAGAGGATGTTATCAAAATTGAATATCTTCTTGAAAGTGAAGAAAATGAAGAGAGCAAAAAAGACACAGCAAAAATAAGAGTTTTCTTGAAAAGATTCAACAAGTATTCTACAGAATATATGAATGAATGGTCACGTAGAAAAATAGGTGATGAAGTGACCTTACTCATTTATCCTGATGGTATTATCCGAGACATATTTTAAAAATTTGTTATCTGAAAGTAGCTTAACTGTTTATAATAAAATGGTTAAGCTACTTTTTTAGTTTGCTTAGAGTAAAAAACTATGCCTCTTAAATATATGTCCAAGTTCGCCAATAATTCCCATAGGAAAAAGTAAAAAGACATGCTAAGATAATATTAGAGGTGAAAAAAGTATATATGAGATTACTAAAGAAATATGGAGATACATTATTATTAAAAGAGTTGAAAGCAAGTTATCATTTCTTCATAAAAGAAGCAAATGTAGACTCAAAAAGTAAAGGATATGGATTAATAAAAGATAAGGATATGTATGCAGATGAAATTGCGAGTATTGCATCTGTTGGATATGGATTAGCAGCTTTAGTGATTGGAGCTAATAGAAATTGGATTTCTTATCCAGAAGCTTATAAAAGAGCAAGCAAAACGCTAGATACTTTTTTAAACTATGTAGAAGGAAAAAACGGATTTTATTATCATTTTGTAAATATACATACAGGAAAAAGAGAATGGCATTGTGAAATATCAATCATTGACACAGCTATTTTTATATGTGGGGCCATATTAGTCGGCGAATATTTTCAAGGACAAGTAAAGCAAAAAGCAGAAGAACTATTTAAAAGAGTGAATTGGGAATGGTATCGAAATAAAGAAACGAATTATTTTTATATGGGATATAAACCAGAAACGGGATTTTGGGGACATTGGGATATGTATGCCGAGCAGTTGATGCTATATGTTCTAGGTGTAGCTTCTCCAACATATCCAATTCAAAAAACAATGTATGATGATATGAAAAAGGAAAAAAGTACATATGAAGGAATAGAAGACATTATTTATACATATTGTGGAACATTATTTACCTATCAATTTTCTCATGCATGGATAGATTTCAGAGATAGAAAAGATGAAAATGGAATTGACTGGTTTGAAAACTCGAAAAAAGCAACAATAGCAAATAGGACATATTGCATTAAAAATAAAGATAGATTTAAAACGTTTAGTGAAGATTCATGGGGATTAACAGCATGTTTAGGACCTAAGGGATATTCTGGAGAATATGGAGCAATGCCAGCTTTAGCAGATGTAGATAAACAAAATGATGGAACTGTTAGTCCATGTGGTGCAGCAGGTTCCATTGTATTTACACCAGAATTAAGTATGAAAGCATTAGAAAATTATTACAACCATTATTCCAAATTATGGGGAAAATATGGCTTTATTGATGGATATAATTTAGAAAATGGAGAATGGTATTCAACAGAAGTGATTGGAATAGATAAAGGAATATCAATGATGATGATAGAAAACTATTTATCTCAATTACTTTGGAAACATTTTATGAAAAATGAATATCTACAAAAAGGATTAGAAATCTTAAATATTAAAAAGGAATCCTATATAGAGAGTCAAATTACTTGAATGGAGGTTGGCATGAAACACGAGGAAATAGTAGAATTATTAAACGAAATGACAATAGAAGAAAAAATAGGTCAAATGGTACAAATTACAGGAGATGTATTCCTATCAGAAGATACAAACAGTGTATTAACAGGACCATTAAAAGATTTACATCTATCTAAAGAAAAAGCATATTATGTAGGTTCTGTCTTAAATATTATCGGAGCAGAAAAAGTTAAAAAAGTACAAGATGAATATTTATCTAACAGTAGATTAAAAATACCTCTTCTATTTATGGATGATATTATTAATGGATATAAAATTGCATTTCCGATACCAATTGCACAAGGGTGTTCATGGAATACGAAAGCGATAAAAGAGATGACAGAAATATCTAGCATGGAATCTAGTGTAGCAGGTGCTAATGTTAATTTTTCACCAATGGTAGACTTATCAAGAGATGCTAGATGGGGAAGAGTGATGGAATCCATTGGCGGAGAAGATCCTCTTCTAGGAGAAATCTATGCCAAAACAATGGTGGAAGCATATCAAGGAAAAAATCTTTCAGAGATAGGAAAAATGGCATCTTGTGTAAAACATATAGCAGCATATGGAGCAGTAGAAGCTGGAAGAGACTATAACACAGTAGACATGTCAGAAAGAGAATTTAGACAATATTACTTACCAGGATATAAGGCAGCAATCGAGGCAGGAGCAGAAATGTTAATGACATCATTTAATATATTAAATGGAATTCCTTCTACAGTAAACAAATGGCTAATTCAAGAGGTAATTAGAAAAGAATTAGGATTTAAAGGAATTATCATTTCAGACTATGGGGCTGTTGAAGAAACTATAACACATGGGTATTCTGCAAATGAAGCAGAGGCAGCAAAAAATGCCATTACTGCAGGGATTGATATTGATATGATGTCTAGCATATATGCAAATCATTTAAAAGAGTTGTGCTTAGAAAATCGAGAAATAGAAAACAAAGTAAATGAAAGTGTTTTAAGAATATTAACCTTAAAAAATAAATTAGGATTATTTGAAAATCCATATGGAAATGCAAATGAAGAAAAAGAAAAGACATATATAATGAATTCAATAAATTTAGAAAAAGCAAAAAAATTAACACAAGAAACATTTGTCTTATTGAAAAATAAGAACCATGTATTACCATTACAAAAAAATAAAAAGATTGCTTTAATTGGACCATATATAGATAATATTGGAATCACTGGATCATGGTCTATGTTTTCTGATAGAACAAAAAATGGTACCATCTTGGATATATTTAAAGAAAAAATGGGAAATCAAGTGATATATGCAAAAGGGTGTGAAATTTTAAGACAGGAAGAAATTAATAAAATATTATCAGCAGATGGATCACCTATTGTGCATGTAGAAAATGAAAGCCAAAAAGAACAAGACATGATTGCCTCAGCAATACAAACAGCAAAAAAGGCAGATGTCATTCTTTTGGCATTAGGAGAGCATTATAAACAAAGTGGAGAGGCATGTTCACGTTCTAATATTGCTTTACCAGAAAATCAAATACAATTAATCAATGAATTATATACATTATCAAAGCCAATGATATTAATTCTATTTAATGGTAGACCCATTGAACTTAATACGATAGAACCAAAATTAGATGCAATTCTAGAAGTATGGTTTCCAGGAACGACAGGAGCAAAAGCAATTGTAGAAATGATATTAGGAGAAGCCAATCCATCAGGAAAATTAACTATGAGCTTTCCACAAAATGTAGGACAATGCCCAGTATATTATAATCATTACAATACTGGTAGACCACACCATGATAATCTTCGATATCTATCCAGATATCAAGATATTCCAACAGAAAGTTTTTATCCATTTGGGTATGGTTTGTCATATTGTGATTTTAAATATACAGATTTACATCTAAACAAACATAAAATGAATGGGAATGAAATGATTACTGTAACTGTAACAATAGAAAATCAAAGTGATTATCCAGGATATGAAGTGATACAGTTATATATACAAGATTTATATGGAAGTGTTGTAAGACCAGTAAAAGAATTGAAAGCGTTTAAAAAAGAATGTTTTAAGCCATATGAAGTAAGGTATGTAGATTTTACAATTAATGCCCAAATGCTAAAATTTTTGAATGAAAAATTAGAATTTGTAGCAGAACCAGGAGAGTTTAAAGTTTTTGTGGGTGGGGATTCTGTAAATGTTTTGGAAGATAAATTTGAATTAATTGTATAAATATTAATGTATCAAAATTATTATCATTAATATTTTATATTTATCAATACTATTCAAATTGCTAAATAGATTCTTGAAAAAAACAAAATTTTGGAACAAATTTAGAGAAAAATAATAAGATACATTGAAAAGCATAAACATTTTGTATTAAAATAAAATAAAGCATTAGGTTATAAAACTATACACGAATATGTTTTACTTGTAAAAGTTAAATAACTATGCAAAAAATCACACAAAGATTAATTGGTGTTTATAAAAAAGGAGAATTGAACATGAGTTTAATAGGAAATATATTATGGTTTATCTTTGGAGGCCTTTTTAGTGGACTTTCATGGGTATTTTCAGGGATTATTTGGTGTATAACAATCGTTGGAATTCCATATGGATTACAATGCTTTAAGTTTGCATCAATGTCATTTGCACCGTTTGGAAAAGAAATCGAGTATGGAGGAGGAGTTCCATCATTATTTGCAAATATAATATGGATTATCTTCTTTGGTATTCCAATGGCAATAGAGAACTTTATATTTGGCTGTATTTGGTGTATAACGATTGTTGGAATACCATTTGGATTACAGTTTTTTAAGATTGCTAAATTATCTTTAGCACCATTTGGAGCAAGAATTGTTTAAATGAAGACACAATAAAGTTTTAATTTTAAAACATTAATTTAAGATTTGTGTGATTTTATGAGAGGGTAGCAGATGCTATCCTCTTAAACTTTTTACTAGATAAAAAGTTCTATAATATCTAAATTATTCGGAACAATAACATTTTTATGAAATTTAGCAAACCAGATGCTAATTATTTTTTTGACATTAATATCCAAAATATAACAAAAATGGAAGAAATTTCTCAGAGATAAAATGCGAACAATTGTTTACAGCAACAAGAAATGATGGTATAATCATTTTAAAGTTACCATTTGGGAAGTGAAGAAAATGCAAAAATACTACTTATGTATAGATTTAAAGACTTTTTATGCTTCTGTTGAATGTGTAGAAAGAGGACTAGATCCTTTTAATACCAATTTAGTAGTAGCAGATGAATCAAGAGGAAAAGGGACAATTTGTTTAGCAGTATCTCCAAAAATGAAAATGCTTGGAGTAAAGAATAGATGTAGAATTTTTGAAATTCCGCCAACGATTAAATATATTATTGCAATGCCTAGAATGAAGAAATATATAGAATATTCAGCAAATATATATGCTATTTATTTAAAATATTTTGCAAAAGAAGATATACATGTATATTCAATAGATGAGGCTTTTATGGATGTTACGAATTATTTAAAAATGTATCAAATGAATCCAGTAAAACTTGCTAAAACGATTATTAAAGACATATTTAAAACTTATGGAATAACAGCAACAGCAGGTATTGGAACAAATATGTACTTGGCGAAAATAGCACTGGATATTACAGCAAAACATAGTGCTACTAACATTGGTTATTTAGATGAAGAAAAGTACAAAAAAGAATTATGGCATCATAAACCACTTTCAGACTTTTGGCAAATCGGAAAAGGAATAGAAAGGCGATTAAACAAAATGAGACTCTTTACGATGTACGATGTTGCTCATACTGACCCCAAAAGGTTATATAAGGAATTTGGCATTAATGCGGAGTATTTAATAGATCATTCATGGGGAAAAGAAAGTTGTACCATTGCAGATATAAAAAAGTACAAACCTAAAACAAATTCTATTACTAACAGCCAAGTATTATTTGAAGATTATTCATTTGAAAAAGCAAGGTTAGTCTTAAAAGAAATGGTAGAGCTTGGAAGTTTAAGGCTAATAGAAAATAATTTAGTGACTGATACAGTAGGCTTATATATAGGGTATTCAAAAGATGTTATAAAAGCGACAGGAAAATCTAAAAAATTAGAAAATTATACAAATATATATTCAGAACTATTAAAAGGATTTTTAGATATATATGACAAAACAACAAGTAGAAGTGTTGCTATCAGAAGAATTGGTATAAATTTTGCAAATGTAATTGAAACAGAAAATGTACAATTAAGTTTATTTACAGACCAAGAAAAATTAGATAAAGAACGAAAGCTGGAACTTGCAATATCTAGTATAAAACATAAGATGGGGAAAAATACAATTTTAAGAGGAATGAATTTAGAAGAAGGAGCAACAACATTGCTTAGAAATAAATTAATAGGAGGTCATAATGGTGGTGAATAGAACAGCAAGAGCAAAACAATTTCTTCCATTTGATGCACTAAAAGGATTGCAACAGGCTTTGAGGGAAAAAGAAATAGAATATGAAGAAAAGAAAGAATTAGCTGAAGATACTTTAACAGAATTAAATAATAAATTTCATCAGTTAGAAAATGGAAAATATGTTAAACTAAAATATTATAAAAATGGAAGATATAGAGAAATTAAAGGAATCATAACAAATATGGATTATATTAAAAAGAGGATACAAATTAATAAAATAGAAAATGTAAATATTTGCGATATTATCAATATTTCAGTATAAGCGATTATTTGCATCAATACTTATCTTATGCTATAATATGTCTGTTGCAAAAAACAATTTTCAATAAGGAGGACTTTAAATGGAGAGCACACAAAATAATGTTGAAACTGGTAGTCAAAGACTTGGAAAAACTATCAAGGCATTACGTGAACGGCTGAAAATCACACAAGAACAGCTAAGTGAGCGAGCAAAAATTGACAGGAAAGAGTTATGTGACCTGGAAAATGGAGCTTTTGAGCAAATATCTGATGAAACATTAAAGACATTGATTTCTATTTGTCCGCATCTGAATGTATCACTTGATTATTTGTTGATAGCATACATTGAGGTTGCAAGCTGCATTTCTGATAGAGAACATTTCTATGATTTTGAAGGAAATGAAATAGACTTATATGGAATTGCCAGGAATCTCTATTCAGTAGATGCAGAATTTTTGCTACTGTTATCTTCAGCAGATTTTCTGGGTAACAAAGAACTTATATCTAAGTTAAAAGAAATTATTTTAAGTGTTTTGAAAAATTAAATAAGGTTTTCTTTTATAATAGGATTTGATTTTATCCTATACAACCAAAAGACAGATTGCCTTTGCAATCTGTCTTTTGAGATTTACAGAATATCCGATTGCAAGTATACTTTTGACTTTTATATAAAATTACGTTAAAAAAGAGATTACAATAAAAATGATTTTGTCCAGTAGCAACAAGCACTACTGGACATTTTGGACTCATTCATGTCATTTACTATAAAAATACTCCAGATAATCTCTGAAGAGTTTTTCGGAATCTGCATCATTTGTACATTTCGCCGTAAAGAGTAAATTTTTGAATGAAAAGCTAAAACTTGCATTATAATTACAAGCAAGTGATATCAATTCAATCATCTCTTTGTGTATCACATCCAACGAAGATGAAAACAATACTTCTACCTCCCGAGAAATTGCATTAAAACTAACCTGAGTACCTTCCATATGTGAGTCGCTCCTTTCTAAAAATAAGACTTTACTTTTGGTTAACTTATTAAAATATAACACAAAAAGTCTTATATTTCAAGGAGAGTAACACAAGTATGCAGATATGATTCTTTATTTTTTAAAATATTTATGATATCATGTAGAAAAAATAAGAAATATTGGAGGAAAAATATGAATATAGGAATAGACATAGATGGTGTTTTAACAGACGCAGACAAAATACAAAATAAAAACAAGATTGTTATATTTGACTGGGGAGGTGTTATAGAAAGCCACAAAGAAGGTGAATATAATATCTTTACAGCAGATATAGATATGATGAGAAGATTAAATGCTGATGTAGACAAAATATATGTAATAGAAGAATATACAAATTGCAATAATGATGAAAATGGAATTTGTATAAGTTGTCAAAGCAAAAAAGAAGAATGTGAAGCATGGTTTGAAAGAGTAAAGGCAAAATTTAATCTTCAGTGTGATTTAAAAGAATTTGTAAGAGTATATGATGAAGAAAAAGGTAAAGTTGTATATTATAAAGATGTAATAGAAACTGCCAAAAAGCTAAAAAAGTATTGTAAAATAGGAATGTTATCAAATCTAATGTTGTTAGATAAAGAAAGATTGGACAGACAAGTAAATTTAAAAGATTTTGATTATGTATGGTTATCATTTGAATTAAATTGCAGAAAACCTGATGATAAAATTTATGAGATAGTAGAAGAGGATTGCAAAATCAAACCAAGTAATATTTTATTTATAGATGACCGTAGCGATAATATAGAAACAGCAAAGAAAAGAGGCTGGAATACTTGTTTAGCATCAGGATATGAGTTAGATAAAATAAAGGATAGTATAAATAAGTTTTTAAATTTGAAATAAGCAGGAGCAAACAATAAATGAAAAAATATAACAAGATAATCACAAAAGAAAGCACAGTCATTATCATTGCCCATAGAAAGTCTACTATTGAAAATTCAGATAAGATTATTTATTTAAAAGACGGTAAAGTCGATATGATTAAAAATAAATGTGTGATTTAAAATCATATGATTATACGGTTATATTATGAAAGTGCAAATGCAACAAAAAGGAGGATTTTGTATATGTACGACTATGTATTACAATATGGATTTGACAAAAAACAGAACAATTTGTTAAAAGTATACAGAACTATTTAAAAGAAAATAAAATAAAAAATGAAGAAAGAAATTGGTTACCACATGTAACAATTGATTTATATAATTGTAAAGACCAAGAAACTTTTATAAATAAATTAGATAACATTATAAAAAATATAAATCAATTTAAGATTAGGTGTATTAATTTAAATGATTTTAACGCAAAAACATTGTATATTGAACCATTTGACACAAAAGAATTTATTAGATTAAAACAACTTTTTGATCAAGAATTAGATGAATATAGATTAGAAAATACAAGAAACAGAATATATAAACCACATATAACATTATGTACAAATGATAATATAAACCAGAATACGTATGATTTGGCACATAATATATTTCATTCGTTTATAGGTGAGATAAAATATATATGGGTATATAATCAGAATATGGAATTGATAAAAGAATATGAATTAAAATAAGGCATTAATTTATAAAGCTAAAATATTCATATGGCAGAATGTCAACTAGCCCAATAAACTATGTCAAAATTGACTTTTCATAGGAAATCTTTTATAATAAATATCTACAAGCGTTTTAGCTTTTTACATATATTCACTTATCTACAATTGCAAGAGAAATGACAATAACAGTTCCCATAAACTGAAAAGTTCTTAAACCCCATGAATTTTTGTTCATAATGTTTTCTTCTTCCATTGCCTTGAGGCAGTCGCCTCTAATTATAAAATGATTTTGGTTCACCTTTAATTATACCATAATTTGACATAAAACTCAAATTTCACAAGAGGAGGAATTTTAATAATATAGAAAAGAATAACGGATTTATTAGTCAAAAAGTAAGACATAATAAATCCGTTTGCTTAAACGAACCCAAAATTAATTAATTTAAAGTTTACTAAGTACAACTATTGCAGTTACCTCCAAGATATCATAATAGTCATACTCATTATCAACACCTGGATCATATTTTTCTTTAACTATCCGAGTGTAAACAGTAAAAACATTTTCAAGTTTATACTCGGGGTTGTCATTTAATAATTCTGTTACTTTTTCACAGAGTGGTGTAATCCCTCTTATTGTAACAGGAATGATAAGTTGATTATTGGGTTCTCTACTCATACTATTGTACCTCCTTATAGAGGTTCATTTAAGCTTTTCTTATTATACCATGAAAATAGTGATTTTTCAAACAATATAAGATATTAATAACAAGATGTAATTTTCTATAAATGTATAGAGTATTTTTATTTTTTATGATATATTAAAAGAAAATAAAACTAGGAGTGTTTTGAAATGAGAATTGCAATAACAGAAAGATTAGATAAAGAAGAGGAAGAAAAGCCTTTTGAAATAACATATTATTTAAATAATTATTATAAAGAAATATTTGATAAATTAGATATATTACTTATTCCAGTAATATCTGAAAATAGATTAGAAGAAGTATGTAGCTTATGTGATGGGCTAGTTTTAACAGGAAGTAGCAATGATGTTTATCCGAAATATTATAATGAAGAACCAATAAAAGAAAGAACATATGATACATTTGACGAATACCCATTTGTAAAAAAGGCAGTAGAAATATTTAATAAAGCCAATAAACCAATTTTAGGAATATGTGCTGGAATACAAGAACTAAATGTAATATTTGGAGGAACTTTAAATCAATTAATACCAAATCATTCATTTAAAAAGTATAATATAGATAGACATGAAATAAAAATAAAGAAAGATTCCTTTTTATACAAAGTATATAATACTGAAAATATGAAAGTAAATACTTATCATTCACAATCTGTTAAAGATGTAGCTCCAAATTTTAAAGTTACAGCTGTAAGTAATGATGGTGTAATTGAAGCAATAGAAAATGGAAATATAGTAGGAGTTCAATGGCATCCTGAAGCAATGTATGATACAAAATTATTTGGTGAATTTTTTAAAACATTTGTAAAATAAAATTTTAGGAGGAGCAGGTAAATGCAATTTAATTTAAAAGCAACATTAGCAAAAGAAGATACAAAAGACAAATATATATTTTAGGATATAGATGGCACACTTGCACCATACAGATTTAATAATCATGTAGGAGATCCAGAAGGAACAAATAGTGGGATGTCTTTAAAAGAAATAGAAGATGGAATATTTCTACAAAGAAAACCATCTAAACATATGCAAAAAGTAATAGAAGAATGTGGTGCTAAAGAAAATATTATAATGAGTCATTGTATAAATGAAAAAGAAAAAAATGATAAAGAAAAATGGTTAGACATATATTATCCAAGTATTACTAAAAGAGTATTTCCAATTTATGAAAATGAATCAAAAGCAGATACAATTCTAGAATATTGTAAAAGCAATAACATTTCATTAGATGAAGTAATATTTATAGATGATGTTATTACAATTTTAAGAGAAGCAGAGAAAAAAGGCATAAGTGCTTGGCATATAAGTAGTTTTTTAGATTGGGACTATTGAGTAAATATGAAGAGAATAATAAAAATTTTAGCAAAACATAGAATATTTTTTCTTATATGATGTAGTTAAGATGAAAATATTAAAAGGAGGATTTTTAAAAATGAAAAAGAAGGTTTTAATCGCTATTCTTATTATTATAGTAATAGCAATTGTAGTGGTAGGATATTTTGTATTTAGTGATATGATGCAAGAAGATAAACTAAAAACAGAATTATCTGAATTACAACAACTTGTAAACACAGAAAATATTGATATGGATGCAATAAATAGCAGATTAGACAGAACTGTAACTACTGGAGATTATGCATTAGTCGAAAATGCCTTTAAATCTTATTTAAGAGATAATTTTGATAACAGTATACAAATTGCAGAAATATTAAATGACGAGAAGATTACAACATTATTAACAGTAGAAAATTATGAAAGTGATGGAAAAGATTTTACAGAATCTAAAGAATATATTACAAATACTAGAGAAACATTAGAAGATTGTAAAAATAAATATACAGAATTTTTTACTGAAGATAAAGCAATGTCATATATTAATAGTAAAGGACTAGATAGTTATTATATAGATTTATATAGAAATGAATTAATGGGAGATATGGATTTAGCATCACAAGACACGACAGTTCAAGATTCAATTGATGAAGTTATATCAATATTAAATACTTCTGAAGAAGTTTTAAATTTATTATCAGAAAATCAAGATGCTTGGGAGATTGAAGGAGAAAATATAGTATTTAATAGTGATAGTTTATCAAATAAGTATGATGAGTTAATAAATTCCTTATAATATAAATTTTTGCAAAGATTAGTTTGAAATATAACTAATCTTTTTTTATGCAAAAATAGAAAAATAATATATTATTTGCTATAATAAAAGCAAAAAATCGTAAATGTTAAGCTTGGTTGACAAAGTTCCAAGGCTAGTTGGTGGTGTGCAACTAAAATTTACAGTATAATTTAATTAAGAAATTTGAAAGGAGAAAATAAAAAATGACATTTGGGGAAAGATTATTTGGATACAGAACCAATATTAAAATGAGCCAAGAAAAATTGGCAGCAGAAGTAGGTGTTTCAAGACAAACAATATCTAAATGGGAAACAAATCAAAGTACACCAGACTTTGATAAAATACTACCACTTTGCAAAGCTTTAGGAATAACACCAGAAGAATTAATAACAGGAGAGATAAAACAAGTTGAAGAAGCAGAAGAAGTAAAAAAGCTAGAATTAGAAAAAACTAAAGAAGAAATTAGAAAAAAGCAGATGGAATATTCTAATAAAAGAAATAAGAAAAAGGCAATTGTATTAAGTGTAAGTATTTTTCTTTATTGTATAGCAACATTTAGTTTACCATACATGACAGAAGTATTAAAATATGAAGATGCTCATGCTGTTATGATTTGGGCAACGCTATGTACGATTGCAACTGTAATGGTTGTATATTTCTTCATTGCATATCCAAATATTAATAAAGAATATAAAGAGAAAAAAGGAATAAAAGAAGATATTAAAGAAATAAATGATACAATAGAAGAAATTAAAAACCTAGAAGATGTTGGTGTAAAAATAGAGGCAGTGGGAGCAGAGAGCAAAACAGAGGCATTAGCAATACAAATTGTCGCAATACTATTTTTAATAATTTATCTTTTAGTAAGTGTTTTAACAAGTGCATGGCATATTACATGGATATTATGGATTGTTTTAATCTTTGTAGAGCTAATTGTAAAATTAATTTTTAGTATGAAAGGGGAAAAGAATGAAAAATAAAGGAATTAAAATTACGCTTATTATAATATTAGCAATAATAGTTATAGCATTAGTTAATTTTATGATTTATGCAATTATAAATAGAAATAATGATTATAGTGTAAAATTTTCTTTAATCTCTTTTGGTGATAATACAGAAAAAATATTTGAAAAAGAATATGAACCAGAAGAATTAGATAAAATTAATGTGGATATTTCATCATCAAATGTATTTATAGAAAAAGCAGATGTAGATAAAATAAAAGTTACAGCTTATGGAGAGAAAAATGAAAAGATAAACGAAACAATTAATAATAAAGAACTTTCAATTAAAAAAAGTAAAACAAAAGTATTTATATTCGCAATGTTTTATTGGTGTGATGAAAAAATAATAATACAAGTTCCAAATGATTGTGATGAAGAATTTAATATACAAACATCTAGTGGAGATATTATTGTACCAGATTTAGAAGGAGATAATATTCAATTAAAAACATCATCAGGAAAAATTCAATGTGGAAATATAAATAATGGAAAAATAGAAAGTTCATCAGGAGATATTTTCATTGGTAATGGAAATGAAGTAACTTTAAAAGCAAGTTCTGGAAGTATAAAAGCAGGTGATTTTAATAAATTATCAGCTGAGGCATCATCTGGTGATATTGAAGTAGGAACAATAAGTGAAGATGTAACAATAAAAACTGCATCAGGAAAAATAACACTTAACAGAGCGAATAAATTAAAAGCAGAAGCAATTTCTGGAGATATAAAAATAAATAGTATAGAAAATTATTGTGAAATATCATCAACATCTGGAAATATCATAGTTGATACAATAAATATTACTGAAAATTCTTCAATAAAAGCTAATTCGGGTAATGTGGTTATAAATAATAAAAATGATATATATGTAGAAACTAAAACTACTTCTGGAGATGCAGATGTTCAAAATAACAACAGAATGTCAGAGATAGTTTTAGATATAACAACTACATCTGGAAATATTAAGGTAAATTAAAGAAAGGGTGAGAATTATGAAAAAAATAATACCTTTTGTTATAATTGTTTTAATTGTAGTGATTGGAGTAATAATCTTTTTAGTTTTAAACAATTCAAAAGATTCAAGTGAATTAGAAGAAAGTATAGGAAAAGCACAGTTGGTAGAAGTGTATGATTACAATACAAACGAATTGCTTAAAACCTATGAAAATAAAGAAGATATTGAGAGTTTAATCAATAATTTAGGATTAGATAAATGGAAACTAGATAAAGAACCTAATGATGATACAAAAAAATATTTATTAAAAATGTATCAAGAACCAACCAAAACAGTAGTAGAAAATAGTAATAATGAAATGGAAGAAGTAGCAAATATTGTAGTATATGCTTCAGGGGAATATGTAGAATTTTCTGCAATGGGAATGGAAATGTTATTTAAAACAAATAAAAATATAATATATTTATTTGAATGATATTAGAAAGTGAGATGTAGTTATAATGAAAAAAGATAGTAAAAGTTTAATTATTTTTGCTATATTTGTAATAATTTTTTTAGGAATTTTTAGTACATTATATTATTTATATAAGAATAACATATTTCTAACAATTTTGATGTTGACACCAGCTTTAAGTGTTGTATTGACAAAAATAATTTGCAAAGAAAATTTTAAAGACTTATATTTAAAACCTAATTTTAAGAAAAATAAAAAATGGTATTTTTCTGCATATATATTGACTCCAGTTATTGCTTATTTAGGAGCTTTAATATATTTTATGATATTTAGAAGTGATTTTGATTTATTTGGCTCAAGCTATGCTATGGATGTTGGTGTAACAAGTCAAAATGAATATATATCTAATTTATTAGTAATGATTTTATTAGCAATATTAGTCAATCCTATAATGGGAATAGTACAATGTTTTGGAGAAGAACTTGCTTGGAGAGGGTATCTACTACCTAGATTAAATAAAAGATTCTCAATACAAAAAGCAGTAATAATAGATGGTGTTATATGGGGATTATGGCACAGTCCTATAATTGCTATGGGATATAACTATGGAACGGAAAATCCAATTTTAGGTGTTATCTCTATGATAATATTTTGTATTGTGATTGGAACTATATCATCTTTTCTTTTCTATAAAACAAAATCAATTTGGTGTCCTGTCATTTTCCATGCTGCACTAAATGGAATCGATTTATATAAACCTTCTATGCTATTTATGAGTAAACCTTCAAATGTATTTATAGGACCCGACGTATTAGGAATAATTGGAGGAATTGGATTTATAATAACCTCGATTATATTATTTAGTAAATTGAAGAATAAAACATAGTAAATTTATTCTTTTTATGCTATAATAAGCACGAATATATAATTTGGAGACTAACTATATGAATGTCAAGTCTTTTTATGAAAAAAATTAAAAATTTTTTAAAATTAATTAGTACATTGAA